>NZ_JBIUAQ010000003.1:6994-155122 GCF_044547565.1 Amycolatopsis sp. NPDC052450
GGGGGGGGCGGGCCCCCCCCGGGGGCCCAACCGGGGGGGGGGGGGTGTGGCGGCCCATTTTTGGTTTTGGGGCCCCGGGCGTCCCCAATGCCACATTGGGCGCGTCCCGGTGGTTTGTGAACGGAATATTACCGAGTTGATCAAAGGGGTGTACGTTATCCTAGTGGTGGCCCCTAAAGCAGGCTACTTCGGTTATGCTCAACTCGACGGCCGAATTCATTGTCGGTAACCATCCAAGAAAGTGTCACTCGTTCGGCGCAATCTCTCTGCCGAACAGCGGCGGCCTTGCCGCCGAATGGCCGACCCGCCGAAGTCGGGACTTTGTTAGTGTGTTATTGACTAAGTACTTAGTGTGATATGCCCGCTGTGAGCATTGCCGCCCCCTTTATCGCCTGATATGTTGACTGCCATGACGTAGGGGGTCAGGGGGCTGGGGGCTATGGACAAATTCTCAGAGCAAGTCGTTGTCGAGCGTGTGATCGTTTCGATGCAGGAGAATCTTGGCGAGCGCCTGACAGTGGACGATATGGCGCGGAGTGCCATGTTCAGCAAATTCCACTTTACCAGAGTCTTTCAACGGGTGACCGGGGTTTCGCCGGCGCGTTTCCTGTCCGCCATGCGGATCCAGGAAGCGAAGAGACTGCTCGTTTCCACGGCGTTCACCGTCGCGGATATCAGTTACCAGGTCGGCTACAACAGCCCTGGCACCTTCAGTTCGCGATTCAAGGAGAGCGTCGGGGTTTCGCCCATCGCGTACCGGCAATTGCGCGGTTACGCGCCAGTCCCGGCGCAGCGGCGCGGTTCGGAATTGGAGAGCCGGTCGTCGACCCTCCGTGGCGATATGCAGGTCTGCGGTGAAGGGGAACGTGGCCTGACCTTCGTCGGCCTGTTCCGCGACCCCATTCCGCAGGGCAACCCGGTCAGCTGCAGTGTGCTGTCCGAACCGGGGGACTTCGTGCTCGAGAACGTGCCGGAGGGAACCTGGTACCTGCTCGCCCAGTCCGTCGCGCCGGGTGCCGAGGAGACCGTGACCGGTTCGATCGGTCCGGACGGCGCGCCGTTCGTCGGTTCGCGCGGCCCGCTCGTCGTGCATCAGGACGTTCCGGTGATCGATGTGGACCTGGACCTGCGGCCCGCCAGGGCGATGGACCCGCCGGTGCTGCTCGCCCTGCTCGACGTGCGGACGGCCGCGCTCCAAGAACGCGCCAGTTGAGTTCGTCCCGCCGCTCGCTCGACGATCTTTGCGAACAGTTCACCGCGATCATCGAAGGGTACTAGATGTCGATATTCGGCAGGTCCGTTTCATGAGCCCGCGCAAGCCGGACCCGAAGGCGAAGCGGGCGTTGCTGGAAATCGGGGCGAGGCTCCTGGCCGAAGAGGGGCCGGGAGCCTTGTCGACGCGCCGGGTGGCCGCCGCGGCGGGAAGTTCGACAATGGGGGTCTACACCCATTTCGGCGGCATGCGCGGCCTTGTCCGTGAGATCGTCCACGAGGGTTTCGCCCGGCTTCAGCAACATATGACGAGTGTGTGCAAGACGGCTGATCCGGTGGCCGACATGGCGCTGCTCGGCCGCGCTTACCGGTATACGGCCTTGGCGAATCCGCATCTGTACGCGGTGATGTTCGGCGGTGCCTCGCTCGCCGGTTTCTCGTTGTCGGAGAAAGATCGGCAGCACGGCCGGTACACGTTGTCGAACGTCGTCGAGTGCGTGGGCAGATGCCTTTCCGCCGGTCGTTTCTCCCCGGCCGACGCCGGGCTGGTGGCGCATCAGATGTGGATCGCCACCCACGGCCTGGTGACCCTCGAACTCGGCGATTATCTGCTCAGTCCGTGGGACGCCGATCATTGTTTCGAGGTGCAGCTGGTGGGTTTGATGGTGGGCGCCGGCGACGGAAAGGAGGAGGCGAACCGATCCGTCGCCGGATCGCGCGAACGTATGCGCGCCGAGTTCCCGGCGGCGGCGGGCGCGGTGCCGAACGGGTCGCCCGCGGCCGCGCCTTCGCCCACCGGTTGCCTCTGCGGCTCCTGAACACCGGGCTCCTGAACACCGGAGCCCTCGTTACAGCGGCACGTTTCCGTGTTTGCGCCGGGCGGGCTGGCGCTGCTTGTCCTTCAGCATCGCCAGCCCCGAGGCCACGGCGGCCCTGGTCCGCGCCGGATCGATGACGTCGTCCACCAGGCCGCGTTCGGCCGCGTAGTAGGGGTGGACCAGCTCGTCGAGGTACTCGTCCATCAACGTCGTGCGCAGTGCCGCCGGGTCGGCGGAGTCGGCGAGTTCCTTGCGGAACAGGACGTTCACGGCTCCCTCCGCCCCCATCACCGCGATTTCGTTGGTGGGCCACGCCAAGGACAGGTCGGTGCCGATGGACCGCGAGTCCATCACGATGTACGCGCCGCCGTAGGCCTTGCGCAGGATGACCTGGATCCGCGGCACGGTGGCCTCGCAGTAGGCGTAGAGCAGCTTCGCGCCGTGCCGGATCACCCCGGCGTACTCCTGCTCGGTGCCCGGCAGGAAGCCCGGGACGTCGACGAGGGTGACGAGCGGGATCCCGAACGCGTCGCAGAAGCGCACGAACCGGGCGGCCTTCTGCGCGGCCTCGATGTCCAGAACCCCGGCCAGCACCAACGGCTGGTTGCCGACCAGCCCGACGACCTCGCCGTCGACGCGGGCGAACGCGCAGACGATGTTGGCCGCCCAGCCCTCGTGCAGTTCCAGGAACTCGCCGTCGTCGACCAGTTCGGTGATCACCGACCGCATGTCGTAGGGCTTGTTGGGTTCGGCGGGCACGATTTCGGCCAGTCGCGGGCGGCTGTCGTGCCGCGCGTCCCGCGGCCTGGCGCGGGGCGGCAGGTCGAGGTTGTTGGCGGGCAGCATCGACACCAGATACCGCACGTCGTCCAGGCAGCTCTCCTCGTCGTCGTGCACGAAGGTGGCCACACCGGATCGCTTTCCGTGCACGTCGGCGCCGCCGAGTTCGTCATGGCTGACCCGCTCACCGGTCACGGCTTCGACCACGTCCGGACCGGTGAGATAGAGCTTCGCCGTGTCGCGGACCATGAACGTGAAGTCGGCCAGCGCGGGGGAGTAGGCCGCCCCGCCGGCACACGGCCCGAGCACCACGTTGATCTGCGGCACGATCCCCGAGGCGGCCACGTGCCTGCGGAAGATCCCGCCGTAGCCGTCGAGGGCCAGCACCCCTTCCTGGATGCGTGCGCCGCCGCTGTCGTTGATCCCGATGATCGGCGAGCCGGTCGACAGCGCGAGGTCCATCACCTTGTGGATCTTCGCGGCGTGCGCGGCGCCGAGTGAACCGCCGAAGATCGTGAAGTCCTGGGCGTACACGAACACCCGGCGGCCGTCGATGGTGCCCGAACCCGCGATCACGCCGTCGGTGTGCGGCCGGTTCTCGCCGATCCTGAACCCGCTCGCGTGGTTACGCCGGTAGAGCTCGATCTCGGTGAAGGAGCCGGGGTCGAGCAGCAGGTCGAGCCGCTCGCGCGCGGTGCGTTTGCCGAGGGCGTGCTGCCGGTCCACCCCCATGGCGTTGCCCGCCGTCGCCCGCTCGTGGAGCGCGTCACGCTGCTCGCGCAGCAGGCTCATCGTCCGTTCGGGAGGCGGTGCGGGGGCGGGCGCCGGCCGGTCGCGGCGGTGCCCGTTGACCGGGCGCGGCGGATCGGGCCGGTGGTGGGGCACGGGGATGAAGTCGAACTCCGCGGTGCTCATGCCACCGCCTTCGCGATCCGGCCGGACTGCCGGTCGGCGAGCAGTCCCCGTTCGTGCAGCCAGCGAACCGTGTCGCGCATGGAATCGGCCACCGGCCGCGCGGTCACGCCCCCGGTGGGTTCCCCTTGCGCGACCCCGGTCGCGCAGCCGCACAGGTAGATCGCGCCGTACTCGGCCGGGATGTGCCACGGCCACACACGCTGCAGCGCGCCCGTCAGGCGGCCGACCGGTGTCATCGCCTTGGCGGGGAGGAAGACCGCGGGCAGCGCCCTGGCGGTCACCTCGCGCAGGGTCCGGACGTAGTCCCGGGTGGACAGATAGGTGCCGGGGCCGAAGAACCGGTTTCCCGACAGGATGTCGGCGTCGATCAAGCGCGCGTGCAGACTCGCCGTGTCACGGACGTCTCCCACCGGGAAGCCGCCGGCGGGCCAGATCGGCATGAGACCGCGTAAAGCGTTGCGCAGCCGGGCGTTCTGGTCGCCGAGATACGGGTCGTGTGGCCCGATGAGCGCGGACGGATAGGTGATCACGACGGGCGCTCCTTCCCTCTGGTGACGCCGCGCGATCTCCTCGGCGGCGGCTTTGCTCGCGAGATAGGGCTCGCGCGCGGTACCGACCGGCGTGTCGGCCCGCAGCGTGCCCGCCGCGGCGGGCAGCATCGCCCCGACCGTGGACACGTGCACGATGCGGCCCGCCCCCGCGCGCCGGGCGGCGCCGAGCACCACGTCGGTGCCGATTTCGTTGGTGCGCCACATGACGCGTCGTTGCCTGCTGTCGAAGGAGTACACGGCGGCCGCGTGCAGCACGGCGTCGGCGCCGCGCACCAGCGCGGCGACCCGGCGTTCGTCGGTCACGTCCCCGGTGATCACCTCGATCGCGCTCGTGTCGACGCCGAGCGGTGCCAGTGCTTTGTCCACAGTGGACTCGTCACGGACGAGCAGGCGCAGGGAATGGCCCGCCCTGGCGATCGCGGCCACCGAGTGGGAGCCGAGGAATCCGGTCGCGCCGGTCACGCTTACCAGCATCGAACGTCTCCGTTTCACGGGTCAGGCCACCCGGTGGAAGGCGCCGGCGTAGAACACCAGCGCCTTCTGGTCGGGGATCCGGCGCGAATCGAGCACCCGGCCGAGGAAGATGGAATGGTCGCCGCCGTCATAGGACTCGGCCAGCTCGCATTCCAGCCAGGCGAGCGAACCGGACAGCAGCGGAGCACCCGTGCGCGGGCCCGGCACCCAGTCCACCGCGTCGAACTGGGCCACCCCGTTCGGGCGGCTCCGGTCGGCGAAGTACCGCGCCAGATGTTCCTGGTCGGCGCCGAGCATGGACACCGCGAACGTGCGTGACGACATGATCGCGGCGTGCATCCTCGCCGTCCGGCTGATGCAGCACAGCACCAGCGGCGGTTCGAGCGACACCGAGCTGAACGCGTTGGCGGTCATCCCGTGACAGCGTTCGCCGGGCGCGGTCACGACGGTGATCCCGGTGGCGAACTGGGACATCGCCTCGCGCAGTGAGACCGGCGCCGGATCGGCAGCCTGCCGGAAACCGGCGGTGGACATCGGCACGGACTGCCCGTTGCTGGTCATGTCATCCTCCCGCGGTCATGAGCGCCGCGCGAGCGGCGGACGGCGATTCGGCGTACGGGGCGAGTGCCGCCCGCAGTTCTTCGGGCACCCTGGCCGGGACGGTGTCGGCGTTGGGGCCGCGCATGCACGCGACCCGCTGCCGTCCCTTGGCCACCATGAGCTCGACGCCTTCCTTGAGGTGCACGTAGTCGAAGCTGAACTGGATCTGGGTCTGCGTCAGTTCTTCGAGCCGCATGCGCACCGACAGGTCGTCGAAGGCGGTGATCTCGGCGTAGAACTCGCATTCGACCTTGAGCGTGAACAGCTTCAGGTCGTCCTGGAGTTCGGCCAGCACACCCGGCGCGCGATCCCGCAGGAACATCTCCCGGCACCGTCCCTGCCAGCGCAGGTAGTTGACGTAGTAGACATTGCCGACGATGTTCGTCTCCTCGAACCCGACGGTGTGCCGGATCTCGAAATAGCCGGGCATCAGCGCCCCTCCTTGCCGGTCAGTACCGCGAACACGACCGGATCGGGGAGGTCCTCGATCCGGGTCACCCAGGTGGCGATCACCGCGTCCCCGGCGGACAGGGTCACCCACCGGTCGGCGTGGACCTTGTCGACGGTGAGCGCCTGGGTCGTCGCGCCGGCTTTGCGCAGGCATTCCAGCGCGGCCCAGATCCGGGTTCCCGCCACGGACATCTCGTCGCCGAGCAGGCTCAGGACGGACAGCTGCCGCTCGCCGAGCAGTTCGGCCCAGTCCCGTTCGGAGCGGGTGAGCGCCACCTCGACGTCACAGCCGATCCGTCCGGTGCCCGCCAGTGCCAGCGTGAGGCCCGCGCCGTGGGCCGCGGAGACCTCGGCGCCGTCGATCTCCGGCTTGCCGTCGGGCCGGTAACGCACCGATACCGGCGTGTTCAGTGCCCTGCCCAGTGCGAGCGCGGTCTGCGCACGCCGCTCGGGGACGGCCACCGTCTTGGGGTCGGGTTCGACCACGACCGCCCTGCTGCCACCGAGCACCCGCTCCAGCGAGCGCTCCAGGTAGCCGCTCAGCATGGGCGCGACCCACGGGCCGGCGCCGTCGTTCTTGCGGACCGCCCGCAGCGTCAGGCCTTCCCAGCGCTCCAGCAGTGCGCCGTCCGGCGTGAACAGGTCGATGTCGTAGGTGTAGCTGTCGCCGTCCTGCACACGCTCCTTCGCGTCGAGCACGACATAGTCGGGCACGTCGTCCGGCGGCATGAGGTGGATCCGCTCGATCCGCTCGGGCAGCAGGGTGGCGTCCGGGACGCAGCATTGCAACGCGTGCATCGCGGTGTCCCGCGTGCCCGGGTCGGCGAGCACCATCTCCTGCGGCAGGAACGTGTCGAACCAGCCGGTCTGGTGACGGGCGTCGACCTCGGCCACGGCGTGCCGCGCACCGGCCCGCCGGTAGCCGAGCAGCCGCTGGAAACGCTTGCCCTGGAACATGATCCCGCCGTAGAGCTCGGCGGCGGGGTCGACCGGGACCGGGGGCAGCCCGGTCGCGACGGCCGCCGGTTCCCCGGACAGGTCCGGCCGCGGCCAGCGCAGTGTCGCGCGGAAGTGGTCGGCGCCGAAGCCGGTCTCCTCACTGCGGATCACCACGTCGACGGTGTCGCCGTCGACGGCGAGCGCGGCGAGGCGGATCGTGGTCGAGCCGTCCGGACGCACCACGATCGGCCGGAGGAACTCGAGGTTCTCCAGCACCGGGGGACCCTCGTTCCCGGAGAGCGCGACGGCGGCCTGCGTCATCGCCTCCATCCCGATCACCGCCGGGAACAGCAGGTCACCGTCGAGCAGGTGATCCGACAGGTAAGGGTCGCTGCTCTCGGACAGGCCCGCCTCGGTGACCAGCTCGACACCCGGGTAGTGCACGAGAGTGCGGTCCAGGAAACGCCCCAGCGGGAGCGCCGGACGTCGCAGGGTCAGCGTCGGCAGCCCGCCGGTACGCCCGCTCACCACCAGCACCGGTCCCAGTTCCGGGTCGCCGAGCACCTGGCGCAGGACCGCGAGGCCGTTTTCGGTGGAGATGGGGGTGATGCCGTCCCGTTCGAGTGCCTCGACGACACCCAGCCGCTCGCCCATGCCCGCGCCGGACCAGACCGACCACTCCAGTGCGATCGCCCGCGCCCGCGGGTGTTCGGCCTGGAAACGCACGGCCAGTTCGCTCATCCAGTCGTTGGCGGTGGCGTAGTGCGCCTCTCCGCGCAGGCCCGCCCGGCCGATGATGCTGCCGAAGGTGATGAGCAGTTTGATCCGGTCCTGATCGACGGCGGCCAGTACCGCGCGCAGCCCGTCGATCTTGGGCGCCAGTGTCGCGCGGAACTTCTCCTCGGTGAGGCTGTACAGCGAGTCCGGCTCGTTGCGGCCCGCGCCGTGCAGGATCGCGGTCACCGGGCCCAGTTCCGCCTCGGCGGCCGTCACCGCGGCGGCGACCTGGCCTGCCGAAGTGACGTCGGCGCGGTGATACGAGTACCGCACCCCGGCGGCTTCGAACCGCTCCAGGTTGGCCGCGAGTTCGGCGTCTTCCGCCGGGTCGGCACGGCCGAGCAGGGCGAGCCTCGCGCCGGAATCCTTGGCGACGGCCAAGGCGCTTTCCGCGGTGATTCCCTTGCCGCCACCGGTCACGAGCAGGACGTCCGTGTCGCCGAGGTTCGACGGCTCGGCGGCGAGCCGGGGCATCGGCCGCAGCACCGGGACCGAGCGCGTGCCGTTCGCGGCGTACCGCACCTCCGCGAAACCGGCGGTGCCCGCGGTCTCGGACACGACCCGCGTCACCGCGAGCCGGATCCCGTCCGGATCGACCGTCAGGACATCGGGGAGCTCGACGATCGTGGTGGGCGCCGAGGGGTCTTCCAGATGCAGTGTCTTGGCCAGGCCCGAGGCGCCGAGCCCCTGCTGGACGACGACGAACCGGGTGCCGTTCGGCCGGGACACCGCGGCGCGGCCGGCGTCGAGGAACAACCCGGCTTGGCGCTCGTCGCAGTCCGGAGGCAGGCACAGCAGCACACCCTCGCCGAGGCCGGCGGTGGCCAGCGCCGCCCGCAGCGGCTCCGCGAGCGGGTGTCCGTCCGGGGCGAACACCGCCCAGTCACTCGTCTCCGTGCCGGCGTGCGGCGCGGCGACGGCGCGCGGCTGCTCGGTCCAGGTGACCGCGAACGGGCGCACCCAGGACGCCACCCCCGCGGCCTCTCCCGACGGCTGCCCGGCGTCGTGCGCGGTGTCCGCGAGCTGGTCGATGATCTCGGCCAGCTCACCGAACCGCGCGGTGGCGAAGTTCGGCGTCGCGGTGAGCGGCGGCCTGCCGAGCTCGCGGGTGACCTCGTTGACGATCTGGCCGACGGTGATCGAACTCAGGTGCAGGTCGTCGAGCGGGTGGGTGTCCGGGCCGACGGCTTCCAGCGGAAGCTCGACGCGCTCGGCCGCCAGCCTGCGCAGCAGTTCCAGCGTCGAGGTCTTCGTGTCCGCTTCCTCGGCCACGGTGCCCGCCGGGTTCCGCACATCGGCGGCGTCGGCGGCGACGAGCAGATCCGCGCTGATCTCCGGCGCCGTTTCGCAAGGGCTGGCAAGGAAACTGAACTCGGTGTCCGTCGGCAGCGGTTTCACCGCGCGTCCGGCGTACAGGACGGCGGTGTCGATCGAGGCGCCCGCCGCATACGCGGCACCGACCACGGACAGCAGCGGAGCCAGCGACGTGTTGTCGGTGTCCATCGACAACACCGGTGTGTCCGGGGAGATCCCGGTCAGCAGACCGGCGAGGACCCGGCCGGGCCCGACCTCGAGCGCGAGATCCGCGCCCTCGACGGCCTTGGCGGCGGCGGCGTGGAAACGCACCGGCTCCAGTACCTGCTCGCGCAGCAACTCACGCAGGTCGGTGTCCGGGGCGAGGACGTCGCCGGTCACGGTGGACACGACGTTCCCTGTCAGCGGGCGGAAGCCGATCCCGGCGAGCCGTTCGGCCATCGCGCCCGCCGCCGGGGTGACGAAGGGGGAGTGGAACGCGTGGGAGACGTTGATCCTGGTCGCGTTGACGCCCGCGGCGACGGCCTTCTTGCAGACCAGCTCGACCGCCTCCACGGCGCCGGAGACGACCGTCTGGTCGGGCCCGTTGTAGCCGGCGATGACCACGCCGAGCCCGTTCGCCAGGTGCAGCGCCTTCTCCGGGTCGGTCCCGAGGCTCGCCATCGTGCCGCCGCCCCGGCTGGCACTGGCCATCACCTTGCCGCGGATCGCCGCGAGTTCGAGCACTTTCGTCCCGTCCATCGCCCCGCCCCAGGACAGCGCGGTGAGTTCACCGAGGCTGTGCCCGACGGCCGCGTTCGCCTCGATGCCGAGGTTGTCCAGCACCCGCAGCGCGGCCACCGAGCCCGCCACGATCCGCGGCTGCGCGACCTCGGTGGCCACCTGGTCGCCGTGGGCGGACACGCCCGCCTCACGGAAGATGCTTTCGGCGATCGGGAACCGGCGCCGGATCGCGCCGACCGCGCCGCGGCCGGAACCCTGGCCGGGGAACAGGAAGGTGATCTTCGGTGCTTTGGCACCCGAGCCCGCGAAGATGCCGTCGGACGCGTTGAAGATCTTGGTCGTTCCCGAACCGAGCAGGGCGCGGAGTTTGCCCAGTTTGCGGACGGCTTCCTCGGGCCCGGTGGCGACGAGCGCCGCACGCAGGGGCCTGCCGGACAGCGAGCCGGCGAGAGTGAAGGCCAAGTCGGAAAGTTCGGCGTAGGACAGCTTCGCGACCAGTTCTTCGAGACCCGCGATCTTGTCGCACAGCGCGTCCGCGTCGTCCGCGTCCAGCAGCAGCACCTCGGCGTCCTGACGCCCGCCGACCAGGTTCGTGGCGCGGTTGGGCAACTCGGTGCGGCGCCGCACCCCCGGCGCCTGCTCGATCGCGATATGCGTGTTGATCCCGCCGAAGCCCATGGCCGAGACACCGGCGCGGATTTCCTGGTCCCGCGGCCACAACCCGGCTTCGGCGGGGACGAACATCGTCGCGTCGTCCTCGAGCAGCAACGGATGCGGATCCTGCTGGCCGGTGCCCGGCGGGATGACCTGGTTGTGCACCGAGAGCGCGGCCTTGATCAGCCCGGCGACCCCGGCCGCGGCCTTGGTGTGCCCGAAGTTGCCCTTGACCGAGCTGAGCGCGGCCTTGGGGGCGCCAGGGGCGGCGTCACGGCGGGCGGAGGACAGCGCGGTGATCTCGGTGGCGTCGCCCAGCGCGGTCCCGGTGCCGTGGCCCTCGAAGTACGAAACCGACCCGACGTCGTAACCCGCCCGGTGGTACGCGCGGGAGATGGCCAGCCGGTGCCCGCTCGCCTCCGGGCGGGTGATGCCGCCCTTGCCGTCCGAGGACACACCCCAGCCGGTGATCGACGCGTAGATCTTCTTGCCGCGGGCGAGCGCGTCCTCCTCGCGCATCAAGACCACGACGCCGGAGCCCTCGCCGGGCCAGAAGCCGTTGGAGTCCCGGTCGTACACCTTCATGTCGCCGGTGGCCAGCGCGCCGGTCTTGGCGAAACCGATCACTTCGAACGGGTCGATCGAGAGGTCCACACCGCCCGCGAGAGCGACGTCCAGATCGCCTTCGATAAGGGATTTCGCCGCTGTGACAACGGAAAGCAGGGACGAGGAACAGGCGCCGTCGACGGTGTACCCGCCGCCGGCGAGGTCGAAGTAGTTGCAGATCCGCCCGGCGATGGTGTTGGCGAGCCCGCCCGCGAGGGTGTCCTCGTCGATCGGCGGGAACGGCGCCTTGTACTTCGGCTCCAGGGTCTGGAGGAACTCGGCGACCGTGCCGTCTTCCCAGCCCTTTTCGGCCAGCGCGGCGGCCACCGTCCGGCGCACGTACGGCCAGCGCAACCGCATCAGGTTGGCACGGGCGAATTCACCGGTGAGGCTGTTGCCGATGACGACGCCGGTGGACTGCTTCGGAAGTCCTTCACCGCCAGGGAAATCGGCGTCGGCGAGCGCCTGTGCCGCGACGTCGAGGGCGAGCCAGTGGGTCATGTCGGTCGACCGGAACGTGCTGCCCGCGACCTTGTACTGCACCCGGTCGAACTCGAAATCACGCAGTACGGCGGCCTTGCTGGAATAGAAGCGATCCGGCGCCGCCGGATCGGCCGAGAAGTAGTCGGTGTGGTTCATCCGCTCGTCGGGGAGACGGCGAAACGCCCGGCGACCTGCGAGGACGTTGTCCCACAATTCGTCGGTGGAACTCGCGTCCGGATAGCGTAGGCCGATGCCGACGATTGCTATTCGCGTGTTGCTCATCATTCTCCGGGTCCTCCGCCGATGATGTCGATAAACAGAAATGCACTCGCCGAATGCGGCACTTATTCGGTGAAAGGATAAACTCGCCAACCTGCTACCCGAGGCTGCCTGTTGACGTCTCCCGGGGCATCTTCGAATGTGCGGTCAGTCGGCCTGTGAGCAGCCGAAACGGCATAACGGCGTGATTCATCGGGATGGCGCGCAATTCCATGGAAGCGTTATGAATCGACGGCTCCCGGTAGGCTGACCAGGCGGTTACGCTGGTGTCCGACGGGGTGGCCCGGTGATCACGAAGCGGGCCCGCACCGAGGCCGGACGGCGTACATCGGGTATTGAGCACGATCCCGAACATCTTGTCGGAATGTGCGGTCATCCCCTTCGGCGGCGTCTCGCGGGGCGATTGTCGTTTATGTTGTCCGAGGCACAGCTCTCGGGCGAGGGGACGCAGATGGTGCAGCAAAGCGTGAAATCCGCGAAGGCAGGCGACTCACTCGCGTCATCGGCGTTCGTGCCGGGATACGTTCCCGGCAGGCGATGGTTGATCATCTTACTGAGCTGTCTCGGCGGATTCCTGCTGACGGTCGTCTGGTCGGCGGAGTTCGTCGACCGGGTCATCGGCGACAACGTGGCCAACACGCTGCTCGGGCACGACGTGAAGGAAACCCCGATAGCCGGGGTCGCCGCGGGGATCATGTTCGCCTTGGTCTCCGGTATCGCCGGCACGTTCACCGCGTGCAATATCGCGGTGTTCGGCGCGATGGCGCCCATGCTGGGCTCCACCGGAAGCAGGTGGACGAGGTTCGCGCAGGCCTTGAAACCGTTGGGCTGGCTGTCGGTCGGGATGATCGCGATCTCGGCCGCCTACGGTGCGCTGGTCGGCTTCGTCGGCACGAGGATGCCCCAGTTCGCGACGTCGCCGAACGCGCCGGGCGCCTTGTCCGCGCGCAGTGTCCAGTCGCTGGTGGTGTTCGGGCTGATCGGCCTGATCATGTTCTATCTGGGACTGGCCGCGCTCAAGGTGGTGCCCGACCCGTTCGCGCGTGTCTCGCGGCGTTTTCCCCAGGCGCCGATGGTGTTCATGGGAGTGCTGATCGGCGGCTTCCTCATCGGCAGGCCGTTCGCCCTGTTCCGGCAGATGTTCCGTGACGCGGCGGAGAGTCACAACCCGCTCTACGGCGCGGCCGCGTTCGTCCTGCAGTCGGTCGGGAACATCGTGATCATGGCGATCCTGTTCCTGATCCTCGCCACCTTCGCCGGTGGACGGCTCCGGCGGTGGATCGCCGCCAGACCGAGCAGATTGACCGTGCTGATCGCGGTCTCACTGATCGTGGCCGGCGTGTTCACCGTCCTGTACTGGGATGTCCGCCTGCTGGCACGGCGCGACATCATCCCCTGGTACCCCGTCGCCCCGTGGGGCTGAGGAGCAGACCATGCCCACCGCACTCGGATCCGTTCGCAGGTACGTGCTGACCCCGCAGTTGCGCGACGTGACCTTCGCCAGACGCGGGTTCCCGGCGGCGGCCGCGCCCGCGGCGGGCACCCTCGAGGCGATCCCGCAGGCGGTGCTCTGCGGGTTCGAGTGGGGGATCGACGCCAGGGATCAATGGGAGCTGGAGCGCAGGCTCGAACTGGTCCTGCCCGAGCAGCTCGGCTTCGCCTACGAGGGCGCGACCATGGCCTGCACCGTGCTGGACGCCATGCGCGGCGGCCGGGGCACGCGGACACGCGAGCTGCTCGAAGGACCGGGCGCGCCGCATATCTTCCTCGCCTACATCGGGATCGGCTTCGCCATGGCCCGGCTGCCGAGGGCGTTGTGGGGCAAGGTGATCCCGGCGCTGAGCTCGTCGCCGTACCACCCGACGATGAGCTGGCTCGCCGTCGACGGCTACGGCTTCGACCGCGCCTACTTCGACACCCGGAAATGGGTGGACGAGCAGCGGGTCCCGAAGCCGTATCCGTGGCAGGGCTGCCCGGAGTACTTCCCGCGAGCGATCGACCAGGGGATCGGGCGGGCACTGTGGTTCATCAACGGCGCCGTTCCCGAGGCCGTCGCCGAGGCTGTCGGACGCTTTGGCGAGGCACGCGGACCGGACCTGTGGAGCGGGGTCGGTCTCGCGGCGACCTTCGCCGGTGGTTGCCCGCCGGACGGGTTGGCGGACCTCCGCCGCGCGGCCGGGCGCTACCGGCCCGACCTCGCGCTGGGCATGGTGTTCGCGGCCAAAGCCAGGGTCCACGCCGGTTTCGTGCCGGAACACAGCGAGCAGGCCGTTCGCGCGTTCGGCGACCTGACCGTCGCCGCGGCCGTGCGGCTGGCCGACGGGACCGCCGTCCACGACGGCGGAAGCCCCGCCGAACCGCCTTATGAGCTGTGGCGGCAGAAGATCCGCGCGCATTTCGCTTCGCTCGACGCCGGCTGAGGTCGGTACCGGGGGTCGTGAGTGGCGATTCGGGATCTTGAGGGTATGGCAAACTTGGCGTGCTCTGGGGAAGCCGGGTCTGCTCCCAATGTGGCATTGGGGACGCTGACCGTCCCCAATGCCACATTGGGGGCATGAGGCCGCGGCGCGACCCCCGGCACCGACCAGGCCACGTTTGCCGTACCCTCCTCGCCACTCGCGGCCCCTTCGCGCCTGACTGCGGCCGAGGGTATCCATGGGGCATTCGGTCGCCAGAGTTTGTCTCTTGTGGACGGTCCGGGTACGTCGCGTAGGCTCTTCGCCGCCAGTCGGTGTCCATTGTGGACATACTTGACGCTGTACCAGAGCACATTCGGAGTGGCCCGCACCGCCGCCCACCTGTGAAGCTCTGTTCGGGATGAATCGCCGAACGAGGGACATACGGAGGCGGATCACATTGGCGACAGGTTGGCGCGCACTAAGACGCCGGGTCTTGACACCGAATGTTTCGGCGACATTGCTGGATGTTCGCGGTTTTCACAAAAAGAACCCGGCCGCTCAGGAAATGCTGGAGAGCGTCGGTAAAACGTTCCTCACCGGATACGGGTACGCCGCCGAGGCGCGCACCGTCGAAGAGGCCGCGGAGAATCTGGAAACCGTACCGGCCAGATTCCGCGGATTCGCGTACGAGGGTGCGGCCATGGGATTCACCGTCCGGGACAGGCTGCCCTTGGGGCCGAGCGGGCTCACCGAGAAATTCCTGGCCGGTCCGGGTGCGCCGCATATCTACATGATCTACGTCGGGATCGGCTGGGCGATGGCGCGGCTGCCGAAGTTCCGCTGGCCGAAGAGCGCGACCACTGATCCGCTGCTGCGCTGGCTCGTGCTGGACGGGTACGGGTTCCATCAGGCCTACTTCCACACCGCGCGCTACGTGCACGAGCAGTACCAGGAGCGGGATTTCCCGTGGCCCGAAGGCCGCCCCCGCTATGCCGCCAACGCCATCGACCAGGGGATCGGCCGCGCGATGTGGTTCGTCGGCGGTACCGATGCCGCGCGTGTCACGTCGATGATCGGCCAGTTCCCCGAGTCACGCAGGGCGGATCTGTACAGCGGGGCGGGGCTCGCCGCGACCTATGCCGGCGGGGCCGACGAGCAGGAGCTGCGCGTGTTCGCGGACCGGGCGGGCCGATTCCGTCCCCAGGTCGCACAGGGCAGCGCGTTCGGCGCGGAAGCGCGGATCCGGGCCGGACTGCTCGTGCCGCACACCGAAACGGCCACTCGGATCCTGTGTGGTTTCTCCGCCGAGAAAGCGGCGCAGATCACCCAGGACCTCCGCCCTGACAAAGTCGTCGACGGCGAATCGCCCGCTTTCGAGGCGTGGCGCGATCGTATCGCCGGAGAATTCGTCTCTCTTGGAGGTGTCAGTCAGTGAAGTCTGTAGCCGGCTGGTTGCGCAAGCAACTACCAGGCGTCGTCGCGCTGGTATTGATGGCGGCCATGTTCGTGGTCGCCGAAAAGCCTGCGACCTCCGCCGCCGAGACGGCGAATCTCGCCGGGAAATTCGGGTTCACCCCGGTTTCGATCGCGATGCCGAGTGGTTTCCCGCAAAAGGAGATCCGCAGGGTCAACAAGGACTATAAGCATATCGACGCGTGGATCTCTTCGGTCGGCGCGGCCATCGCGATGAACGACGTCGACGGTGACCGCCTTGCCAACGATCTCTGCGTCACCGATCCGCGGATCGACCAGGTCGTCGTCACCCCGACGCCGGACGCGAAGGCGGACCGGTACGCGCCGTTCGCGTTGTCGCCGGGCCCGCTGCCGATGAACGACCGCATCGCGCCGATGGGCTGCCTGCCGGGCGACTTCAACGAAGACGGCCGGACCGATCTCCTGGTCTACTACTGGGGACGCACCCCGATCGTGTTCCTGGCCAAGCCGGACGCGACCAAGCTCACCCCCGCCGCGTTCATACCGGCCGAACTGGTCCCCGGCAACGGTGGCGCCGAGTACAACGGTCCGCAGTGGAACACCAACGCGGTCGCCTTCGACGACTTCGACGGCGACGGGCACGGCGACATCCTCATCACGAACTACTTCCCGCACGGTCCGGTGCTCGACGACCGGGTGTCCGGCGGTGTCGAGATGAACGACTCCATGTCGGCGGCCTACAACGGCGGCGAGGACTACTTCTTCCGCTGGACCGGCGCGACGACAGGAGCGAGCCCGTCGGTGAGCTATCAGCGCGTCGACGACGCGCTGCCGGTCGACGTGTCGAAGGGCTGGGAGCTGGGCGCGGCGGCCAACGACCTCGACGGCGACGGCCTTCCGGAGCTCTACCTCGCCAACGACTTCGGGCCGGACAACCTCCTGTACAACCAGTCCACCCCCGGCAAGCTGAAGTTCTCCTTGGTCAAGGACGTGCGTTCGCCGGTCATCCCCAAGTCCAAGCAGGTCGGCATCGACTCGTTCAAGGGCATGGGTGTCGACTTCGGCGATCTCGACGGTGACGGGCTGTACGACATGTTCGTCAGCAACATCACCTCCTCGTGGGGCATCGAGGAGAGCAACTTCCAGTTCATGAACACGGCCAAGGACCAGGCCGACGTGCGGGCCAAGCTCGCCGAGGGCACCCCGCCGTTCGCCGACACCAGTGGTCCTTCGCGCACCGCGTGGTCCGGATGGGGCTGGGACGTCAAGACGGGCGACTTCGACAACGACGGCGCCGTGGAGATCGCGCAGGCGACCGGCTTCGTCAAGGGCCAGGTGAACCGGTGGCCGCAGCTGCAGGAGCTGGCCACGGCCAACGACGGGATCCTGTCCAGCCCCGGCGCGTGGCCGAACGTGAACCACGGCGACGACATCGCGGGCAGCCAGCGTCTCGCCTTCTACGCCCGCAGTGCCGACGGGACCTACGGCGACATCTCCGGGGCGTTGAAGCTCGACGTGCCGGTGCCCACCCGCGGTATCGCGACCGGTGACTCCAACGGTGACGGCAAGCTCGACTTCGCCGTGGCCCGGCAGTGGGACCAGCCGGTGTTCTACCAGAACGTCGCCAAGGACAGCGGTGCCTACCTCGGGCTGCACCTGTTCCACGAGGCGGCGACCGGACAGGCTCCCGGCACGCCGGCGGTCGGTGCCCAGGTGACGGTGACGACCCCGGACGGACGCAAACTCGTCGGCCGCGTCGACGGCGGCGGTGGCCACTCCGGCAAGCGCAGCAACGAGGTGCACATCGGCCTTGGCGACCTCGACGGCCCGGTCCAGGTCCACCTGAAGTGGCGTGACCGAAGCGGGCAGATCCACGAGCAGGACCTGAAGTTGACCGCTGGCTGGCACACCCTGCAGCTGGGCGCCCAGGCCAAGGAGAAGTGATCGGTATGGCTGACAACACGACGAGCACCGCGGCACCTCCGCGGCACGACCCCAAGGTCACCATCGCGTTGCGCAACTTCGCGATGTCGATCTCGGTGTTCAACATCATCGGCTACGCGCTGCTGGGTTTCGAGCAGCCGTGGATCTGGCCGTTCATCGCGCTGGCCACCGGTTACACCGTGGAGATCGGCCTGGAGGCGCTCGCCGCCCGGGTCGACCACCGGGCACCGCGCTACGCGGGCCGGGGCGTTCGAGGGATGGTGGAATTCCTCTATCCGGCGCACATCACCAGTCTCGCCATGAACATGCTGATCTACGTCAACGACCAGGTCTGGGTGCTGATCTTCGGCGTGGTGGTCGCGGTCGGCACGAAGTGGGTCCTGCGTGCCCCGGTGCGGGGCAGGCTTCGGCACTACATGAACCCGTCGAACTTCGGCATCGCCGTACTGCTGCTGATCTTCCCGTGGGTGAACATCGCGCCGCCGTACCACTTCACCGAGCATGTCTCCGGCTTCGTGGACTGGCTGGTGCCCGGGATCATCATCCTCGGCGGCACCATGCTGAACGGGAAGCTCACCGGCCGGATGTGGCTGATCGGCGCCTGGGTGATCACCTTCGCGTTGCAGGCGATCGTCCGTGGCATCTTCTTCGACACGTCCATTCCCGCCGCGCTCGGCATGATGACCGGTGTCGCCTTCATCCTCTTCACCAACTACATGGTGACCGACCCCGGGACCAGCCCGTCGAAACCGGCTTCGCAGATCGCGTTCGGTGCCGGCGTGGCGATCATCTACGGCTTCCTGATGGTCGCGCACATCGCGTACGGCATCTTCCTCGCGACGGCGATCGTCTGTCTCGTCCGCGGTTTGTTCCTGTGGGGCCTGCACTTCTCCAACAAGGCCCGTGAGGAGTTCGAGGCGAAGCAACGGGCCGAGGCCGCCACACCGGAGACCAACGGTGACGGCAAGGTGACGGTCTCGCTGACCCCCGCGCCACCGGCGACCCTGGACGGCACGGGCGAGGACAAGAAGGTCGTGCGGACATGACCGTCGCGCCGCAGCGGGCCCGGTCGCTGTCCGGCCCGCCGCGTACCCAGACGTTCGGTCTGCTCAAGAAACTCATCGGTGACCGGCTCGCATTGATGACCTCGGCGGCCGACACCTATGGGGACGCATCCCGGATCGCCATCGGGCCGAAGACGCTCTATTTCTTCAACCATCCGGAATACGCGAAGCACGTGCTGGCCGACAACAGTGGCAATTACCACAAGGGAATTGGCCTGGTCCAGGCGAAACGCGCCCTCGGCGACGGTTTGCTGACCAGCGAGGGCGAGCTGTGGCGCAAACAGCGGAAAACGATCCAACCGGTGTTCCAGCACAAACGCATCGCCGCGCAGGCGGGTGTCGTCGCCGAGGAGGCCGCGAAACTCGTCGGCAGGCTCAAAACGCATGTGGGCGGTGGCCCCGTCGACATCGTCGAAGAGATGACGGGGCTCACCCTCGGCGTGCTCGGGCGGTCCCTGCTAGACGCCGATCTGGGCACGTTCGACTCGATCGGGCATTCGTTCGAGGCGGTGCAGGACCAGGCGATGTTCGAGATGGTTTCGCTGAGCATGGTGCCGACGTGGATCCCGCTGCCCAAGCAGCTGCGGTTCCGCAAGGCGCGCAAGGATCTCGACCGGATCGTCGAGGCACTGGTGGTCGAGCGCAAGGCCGATCCACGCGTCGACGGCGACGACGTGCTGACCCGGCTGATCGCTTCGACCAAGGAGGAGCCGCGGCCGGAGGTCGCCAAACTGCGGATGCGGGACGAGCTGGTCACGCTGCTGCTCGCGGGCCACGAGACGACCGCGAGCACGCTGGGCTGGACCTTCCATCTGGTGGACCGGCATCCGGAGGTGTTCGAGCGGCTGCACGCAGAGGCGGTGGAGGTGCTCGGCGATCGGCCACCCGCCTACGAGGATCTGCACCGGCTGACCTACACGACCATGGTGGTCGAAGAGGTCATGCGGCTCTATCCGCCGGTGTGGATCCTCACCAGGCAGGCCCAGGAGGCCGACGACATCGGCGGCTATTCGGTCCCGGCCGGCGCCGACGTCGTGGTCTGCCCCTACACCCTGCACCGGCATCCGGAGTTCTGGGACGACCCTGGTCGGTTCTCGCCGGAACGGTTCTCCGCGGAGAACACGGGCAGCCGTCCGCGGTATGCCTACATTCCCTTCGGTGCCGGTCCCCGGTTCTGTGTCGGCAGCAATCTCGGCATGATGGAAGCGGTGTTCGTGATCGCGATGATCAGCCGCGAGCTGCGACTGAAGAAGCGGCCGGGATACGAGGCCGTCGCGGAACCGATGTTGTCGCTGCGCGTTCGCGGTGGCCTGCCCATGACCGTCCATTCGGCACAGTGAATTCCCCCGTAGCACTCCGGTCAGATGACGAGGGTATCGGAATATGGATGATTACCAGCTTCAGACGATGACGCTCGAAGCGTTCGCGGACACCATCATCCCCGGCGAGAAACGAGCACCGGACGACCGGGCGATCGCGGGGGTTTCGGACGGGGGCGGCGCGGTCGCCGCCGGTGCCATCGAACTGCTCGAGTGGGACGCCACGGGTGTCTCCGAAGGTCTCGGACCGTTGTCGGCCGCGCTCAACGGGCACGCGACGGCCTACGCGCACGAGTTCGGTCTCACGCTGGACGAGTCCGTCCCGCCGTTCGTGGCCCTGGCGTTCCCCGACCGGACCGCGCTGGTGGAGCGGCTCACCACGCCGGGCCATCCGGAGAAGGACGGGTGGGTCCTGCTCGCCCTGTTCAGCAACATGGCCTACGACAGCGCCGCGCACATGAGCACGACCGACGCGATCGAACAAGGACATCCCGGCCTGCTCGCGATGGGTTTCGCCAAACCGGAATCCGACGGCCTGTGGCGGTTCCCGAAGTATTCGTACGGCAGGGTGCTGGCGAAGTCGCATCCCGACACCACCGAATCAGGGAGCCTGGCATGAACGCGACCGAGAAGACCGATGTCGTCGTCATCGGCAGCGGATTCGGTGGCGCCATCGCCGCCTACCATCTGGCCGCGGGCGGGGCGAACGTCGTCGTCCTCGAACGCGGGCCCTGGCTCTCCGGTGAGGACTTCGACCACGACTACCTGCTCGGCAAGTCGTACACCCGGGTCTTCGATTTCGTGGCCGGCGACGGGATGAGCGTGCTCGGCGGGAACTGCGTCGGTGGCGGCAGCGTGGTGTACTTCGCCGCGCTGCCGCGAGCGCCGCGGTTCGTCTTCGACCGCCACGGCAGCATCGGGCGCCGCATGTGGCCCGAGGCCATCAGCCGCGACACGCTGGATCCGTGGTACGACCGCGTCTCGGAAGTGGTGCCGGTCCGCAAGCAGAGCTGGAGCGAGGTCACCTACGCCGGCGGGCTGTGGGCCGCCGCGTGCAACCACTCCGGCCGGACCGCCAACCCCGTCCCGGTCGGGATCGACGCCGCGAAATGCACCAACTGCAACTGGATGATGGCGGGCTGCCGGTTCGACGCCAAGCAGTCGCTGCTGTTCAACTACATCCCCGGCGCGGTCAGCCACGGCGCCGACATCCGCCCGCTCCACGAGGTTCAGCGGATCACCAGGAACGACGACGGCGACTACCGGATCCACTACACCCGCGTCGACGAGGTGGACTACCGGCTCCAGGAGCCCGGCGGCGCCATCGACGCCAAGATCGTCGTCCTCGCGGCGGGCGCCGCGGCCACCCCCGTCATCCTGCAACGCTCCGAGCCCGAACTCGGGCCGATGCCCCACGCGGTCGGCCGGTACTTCTCCGGGAACGGCGAGCGGCTCAACACCGCGCTCATCGACGAAGACCGCGTCAGCGAGGTGCTCGGCCTGTCCCGTGAGGACGGACCGGCCTACGCCGCGAACCAGATCGGCAAGGGCCCGGTGGTGGCGAACTGGGACAAGCTCGACGGCTCGCGGCCCGAGTACACCCGGTTCTCCCTGGAACAGCTGTACTTCCCGCCAGGGCTCGGCACGATCCTCGCCCAGGCTCCGGACGCGACCGGCCCGGCCTGGTTCGGCCTCGCCAAGAAGGAAATGCTCAGTAAGTGGCGGTCATGGCTGACCATCTTCCTGATGACCGAAGACGACAACGAGGGCGTCTTCGGCCCGCCGCCGCCGACCGGCAACGCGTACCGGATCTCCCAGCAGATGCTGGGCCGCGGTTCGCTGCGGTACGACCCGACGCCGAACACCCTGAGCGGCTGGGCGATGGCCGACGCCGAGGTCAAGTCGATCCTGGAACGCGACGGGCTGGCCAAGGTCATGCCGTGGACCAACGACGTGGTCGGTGCCTACACGGTGCACCCGCTCGCGTCCTGCCGCATCGGCGACGATCCGGCGACCTCGGCCCTCGACGACCGGCACGAACTGCGCGACCACCCCGGGATCTTCGTCACCGACGGCTCCGCGGTCCCCGGCGCGCTCACCGTGAATCCGGCCTTGACGATCGCCGCGCTGGCCGAACGCGCCATTCCCGCGATCGTCGAAGCGGCGCGGGAGCGCGGGGTGCGGGTCGAGTACGGCGCCCCGCTGCCGTCCAGGGTGACGACGACGGCGCCCGTAACGGCCCCCGTCAGTTGAGAGCGCTCACCGGTCCGTGAAGGCCTCCTTGAGGGACCCAGAGTCCCTCAAGGAGGCCTTCACGGACCGGCCAACACTCGCGACGGGAGCTTGTCCATTGTGGACATATCGGCTGCCGGTTCGGCGCACGATGGGACATGACAGCGCACCGGCGGCACCGCCAAGCTAAGTCCAAGGAAATCCTTGTCGATTCGCGTGAAAGGTGAACGGCGTGGCCGGTTTGCGGGAAGTCATTCAGGATCTGGACGCCGACGGCGATGAGCTCGACGCGCTGCTCGCGTCGCTCACGCCGGAACAGTGGGCTACGCCGACCCCGGCGCCGGGGTGGACGATCGCGCATCAGGTGGCGCATCTCGCCGCGACCTTCCGGATGGCGGGGCTGGCCGCGGCCGATCCGGAGGGGTTCAAGAACCTCGCCGGCAGCCTCGGGCCGGATTTCGACGCGAACGTCCACGCCGCGCTGTCGCAGTTCCTGCCGGATCCTCCCGCCGTGCTGTTCGACCGGTGGAAGGCCGAACGCACCGCGGCGTCGAAGGCACTGGCCGCCGCCGATCCCGCCGGTTTCGTTCCGTGGCTGGTGAATCCGCTGCCGCCGTCCATTCTCGCGAGTGCCGGGATGATGGAGATGTTCGCCCACGGCCAGGACATCGCGGACGCGCTCGGCGTGCGCCGGACCCGGACGGAACGCCTCGGCCATCTGGTCGCGTTCGCGGTGCGGACGTGGGACTTCGGCTACCTGGCCAGGGGGCTCACGGCGCCGGCCGAACAGTTCCGGTTCGATTTGGTGTCGCCCGCCGGTACCCGGTGGGGTTTCGGGCCGGAGGACGCCACCCAGCGCGTCGAGGGTCCGGCGGAGGACTTCTGCCTGCTGGTCACCCGGCGCCGTCACCACTCCGACCTCGCCCTGGTGGCCACCGGCGAGCACGCGGCACAGTGGCTGGAGATCGCACAGGCCTACCGCGGGCCCGCGGGCGAAGGACGCGAAGCGGGACAGTTCAGTCAGGGATCATGACCTCCAGGCTGTTGCGAACCGCGTTGCGCCGCTCGCTCAGGCAGATCCGCTACGTGACCCCGGTCGCGCCGCGGCGGGCGACGGGGCTGGTGGCGGACGTGTACCGCCAGGTCGAACGCGACTTCGGCATGCTCGCTCCGCCGATGGCGCTGCACGCCGCCGCCCCGGCGGCGCTCGCCGGGAGCTGGATGATGTTGCGGGAGACGCTGGTCGCGCCCGGCCTCGTCGATCGACGGACGAAGGAACGCGTCGCCACCGCGGTGTCGCGGTCGAACGAGTGCCCGTACTGCGTGACGGTGCACGGCGCGACGGTGCGGGGGATCGGCGCCTCGGCGGATCTGACGGCGGACATGGACATCGCTGCCTGGGCACGGCTGCCCGGGGTGGCGGAAACCCGCCCGTTCCCGGCCGACCACACCGCGGAACTCGTCGGGGTCGCGGTGTGCTTCCACTACCTGAACCGCATGGTGAACGTGTTCCTCGACGATTCGCCGCTGCCGGACGGGATCCCGGCGGCGGCCCGCGGCGCGGCGGAGGCCTTCTTCAGCAGGTTCATGGGTGCGGTGGCGGCCAAACCGGGTGAGCCCGGCACGTCGCTCGGGTTGCTGCCGCGGGAACCGCTGCCGCCGGACCTGCGGTGGGCGGCGGGCAACCCCGTCATCGCGGCCGCGTTCGCCAGTGCCGCCGCGGCGATCGACGCCGCCACCCGGGACAGCGTCACCGAGGGAGTCGCCGCGCTGGTCCACGCCCGGTTGGCCACCTGGGATGGTCAGCCGGCCGGACCGAGCCGGGCCTGGGCCGAAGAGGCGATCACCGTGTTGCCCGCGTCCGAACGCGCGGCCGGTCGGCTCGCGCTGGTGACCGCGATGGCCTCCTACCAGGTCGACGAGACGATCGTGGCGGAGTTCCAGCGCGTCCATCGGGAGGACAGGGCGCTGGTCGAGGTGACGTCATGGGCGAGTATGGCGGCCGCGCGAAGGATCGGTGTACTGAAAACCGGCCAGGATGCGCGGTGACCTGACGCGGACCGGAATGCGGTCCGATCCCTGGCTCGCGCTCGGCGTGCTGTGCCTCGCCAACTTCCTGATCCTGCTCGACACCACGATCGTGAACACCGCGGCGCCGGTGATGATGCGCGTGCTCGATGCCGGGATCGACGAGATCCTGTGGATCTTCAACGGTTATCTGCTGACCTTCGCCGCGCTGCTGATCGTCTTCGGCCGCCTGGGCGACCTCGTCGGCCCGCGCGCGGTCTTCATCGCCGGGCTGGCCGGGTTCACCGTCGCATCCGTCCTGTGTGGACTGTCGACCACCCCCGGGACGCTGATCTTCTTCCGGGTTCTGCAAGGTGTCGGCGCGGCGGCCCTGGTGCCCCAGGCACTCGTGTTGATCTCGGTGATCTTCCCGGCACGGCGCCGTGGCGCCGCGTTCGGGATCTTCACCGCGGTCGCGGGCCTGGCGTCGGTGAGCGGGCCGACGCTCGGCGGCCTGCTCGTCACCGAGTTCGGCTGGCAGTCGGTCTTCTACCTCAACGTGCCGATCGGCCTGATCGCGATCGTCGCGACCTTGCGGCTCGTTCCCGCCCCGCGCACCGCACGCTCGCACCGGTTCGACCCGGTCGGCGTGCTGCTCGCCACCACCGGCCTGACCGCGTTGGTGTTCGGGCTGATCGAGGGGGAGCGGCACGACTGGGGCACGGTGGCGGGCCCGGTCTCCATCCCGGCGATCTTCGGCGCCTCGGTGGTGTTGCTGGTGACGTTCGTGCTGTGGGAACGGCGCCGCGCGGAACCGCTGGTGCCGCTCACGCTGTTCCGTGACCGGAACTTCGCCATCGCGACCACGATCACGCTGATCACTTCGTTCGCGTTGTACGGCCTGCTGCTGGTGTTCGTGCTCGAGACGCAGACACTGCTCGGCATGAGCCCCGTCGAGTCCGGGCTGAGCGCGCTGCCCTGGACGCTGGCGCTCAGCGCGGTCGCTCCGGTCGCCGGCAGGCTGACCGACCGGATCGGCGGCAAACCCCTGCTCGTTTCCGGGCTCGCGCTGTTCGCGCTCGGCGTGCTCGGCGTCGGTCTCCTGCCGGACTCCTCGTCGACCGCCGCGGTGTTCGTCCTCCCGCTGATCGCGGTCGGCGTCGGACAGGGCCTGACCCTGGCGCCGGCGACGACCGAGGCCATGCGCGACATCACCCCCGGGGATTCCGGTGCGGCGTCCGGGATCCTGAACACCGCCCGGCAGATCGGCGGCGCGCTCGGGGCGGCCGTGGCAGGCGCGATCCTGCAAAACCGCGTCACCGGGGAACTCGAGCAGCACGCATACCTCTCCGCCGCCCGCACGGCCCTCGCCGTCCTGGCCGGTGTACTCGTGGCCGGTGCCGCCCTCGCCACGCTCATGAAGCCCAAGCCACGTTGAGGGCACGAAACCCGGCGTGTTCCGCCTTCAATCACGCGTGTCTCGCCTTAGCGAAGTACATGAAGGCCCCCTTCCTTGCGCTAGTGTCCCGAGTCGGAAGTTCGTGTGGTACTTCGGCGTGGTGCCGAAGGATCTTGTTCTTGTTTTGTGCGGTGAAGATGCTGGCTGCTGAGGCCGTGAGCACTTCGCTGACTTCAAGGTAGCCAGGATGCCTTCATGGCGAGGTTCCGGACCGGCTACGGGAGCCGGCCCCGTCTTGAGTGTCCATAAGGGACACTTTCGGGCGGCGATATGTCCGGCTTGTGGATAAATGTGCGGTTTTTCGGTGGGGTGGGGGGGGGGGGGGGGGGGGGGGGGGGGGGGGGGGTGGGGGGGGGGGGGGCCCCCCCCCCCCCCCCCCCCACCCCCCCCCCCCCCCCCCCCCCCCCCCCACCCCCGCGCAATGTACCCAAAATGGACACTTGTGCCTGCCCGGCGTCCTTTGTGGACGGTCAAGAGCCTCATCTTCACCTCATGACCCCCGGACCAGTCGCGAAACGGCCGGATATCGATACGGATTTACGGCGCGAACTTCCGGTTCAGGACACTAGGCGCAAGGAAGGGGGCCTTCATGTACTTTCACGACCGGCCGCCGAGGTCACAGCCGCCCACCGTCACCAGGGACCACATCCAAAGGTAGCGAAAGCCTCCTTCCCTACCTTCAGAGTAGGCAAGGAGGCCCTCACGGCCAGGAGAACGCGTATGCAGGAGGCGACACGCGAAATCGCACATATGGCGAAGGCACCCGCACACGCCGATGCGCCCGAACGCCGTCCTCTGACTGGACGTTCGGGCGCAAGACCGGCGTGGTGTCAGTTCACCGACGTGCCGGGGACGGGAAGGCGCTGGGTGGCGGGGCTGTTCTGGTAGGCGGCGAGTTTCCACTCGCCGTCCTGCTTCACCACGAACCACGCCGCGCGGATCGCCTGCGCGTCCGAGACCTCGGACTCGCCGGGTGCGAGTACTCCGCCCTGGGTCAGCAGCAGGCCGACCTCGTTCGAGAAGAACCGGATGTCGACCGGCTTGCCGGTCACCTGGGTGCCCTTGTACTGGTCGGCGAAGGCGTCCTTGAGGTAGGCGCGGATCTCCTCACGGCCCTTCTTGTACAGGCCCGGCAGGATCATCGTGCCGTCCTCGGTGAAGACGTCGGCGAAGGTATCGGCGTCGTTGTACGCCCACGCCGAAATCACCTTCTGCGTGAGCGCGGCGACCGCGGCCTGCTCCGCCTTGGTGCTGGAGTCCATGGGTTCCCTTCCCTTTTCCGGATTTCGGCGATCAGAAGTACAGCGTGTTGGGTTCGAGACCGCAGAGCACGCGGCCGTACAGCTCCGTGTTGGTGTCGGGGTGCATGAGCGCGTGCAGGTTGACGGCCTGGACGTCCCGCTGGATGCGCTGCATGGGCACGTCCGTGTAGATCGACGACCCGCCGCTCGCGGTGCTGAAGATGTCCACCGCCTCTTTGACGAGCGCGCATACCGCGCCCATGTCCGCGCGCGCCTGCGCACGCTCCTCCAGCTTCCACGAGGTGCCGTCGACGCTCTTGGTGTCCACCAGGGACGTCAGGCGCTTGCCGTGGAACTCCGCGGCGTCCAGTTTCAACGACGCGCTCGCGACCTGGAGGTGGGTCAGCGGTGCCTCCCGCTGACTTTCATAGGCCGTGTAGGTGATCTTCCGGTTCGGCAGGCGTTTGAGGAAGAACTCCTTGGCGGCGTTGCCCATCCCGAGCACGCTGCCGACCGACGAGGCGGACGCGACGGGCAGCAGCGGGGCCCGGTAGATCGGCGCGTCGGCGTTCCGCACGCTCGCGTACTGCCCCTGCAACATGGCGGGGAGCGGCATGATGCGTGCCTGCGGGACGAACACCTCTTTCGCCACCGTGCTGACACTGCCGGTGCCCTTGAGCCCCGAGGTGTGCCAGTCGTCGACGATCAGCAGGTCCGACATCGGCACCAGGGCCATGATCGGATAGGGCTCGCCCTCGCCGCCGACCAGCACGGCGATGACCTCCTGCCAGTGCGCGTGATGGGCACCGCTGATGAAGCCCCATTTGCCGTTGATCACCACGCCGCCGTCGGCGGGGGTGGCCATCGCGGTCGGACTGAGCGTGCCGCATACGCGAACGTCGGGTGTCGAGAACACCTCGTCCTGGACCTCGTCCGGGAATTGCGACGCCATCCAGGTGGGAATCCAGTACACCGCCGCGGTCCACGCGGTGGACCCGTCCGCCCTGCCCATTTCGGCCGCGACGTCGAGAAGTGTCGCGGTGTCCGCCTCGAATCCGCCGTACCGCTTCGGTGTGCGCAATTTGAACACGCCGGCGTCCGCCAGTGCGTCGATCGTGTCGTCGTGGAGCCGACGGTTTTCCTCGGCCCAGCCTGCCTTGTCTCGGAGACTTGGCCGCAGCTCGGAGATACGCCGCACCAGTTGCTCACGCGTGGGAATTTCGGTGGACAAGACTGAAACCTCCTCGTGAAGGCGTGGACGGAACGCGTTCACCGCCGTCTGTCCGCCCCGGTGTGCAAGACGCTTTCACCGTGGGTGGGCCGGGGCATCTTCGATCGTGCCGCGTTGGATCGGGCGCACCCGCGCACAACCAGAGATGCGTGACCGGGCACGACACTGTCATGGTCGGTCCATTGCCGCCGCACCCTCAAAGATGCGCCGCCGTTCCGCCTGCTGAAAGCATTACCCGAGCTGATCACGAGAAAGGGGACTGGCGCCGTGAGTAACGTGACCGGGAGACGGGCGATCGTACTGGGCGGCAGCATCGGCGGAACATTGGCCGCGCGGGTGCTCGCCGAATTCTTTTCCGAGGTGCTGATCGTCGATCGCGACGAGATCGTCGGCGTTTACGAGGCACGCAAGGGAACTCCGCACACCCGGCACGCACACGGCCTGCACGCTCGTGGCCATTTGATCATCGAGGAATTGTTCCCCGGTTTCACCGAAGAATTGCGCGCCAATGGCGTGCCGACCGGTGATCTCGGGGAAATGCGCTGGTTCTTCGACGCACGGGAGTTGCGGCCGTCACGCACCGGATTGATCTCGGTGACGGCGCCACGCCCCTTCCTGGAAGGGTATCTACGCGCTCGCGTCGCCGAATTGCCGAATGTCAGGGTTCTGGAAAAGCACGACATTCTCGGCCTGCTGGCCACACCGGGCCGGGACCGCGTGATCGGGGCACGGGTCCGGTCGCGCGCCGAGGGCGCCGAGGAGGAGACGCTGGCGGCCGATCTCGTCGTGGACGCGACCGGGCGTGGCTCGCGGACTCCCGCCTGGCTGGAGGAATTCGGTTACGCCCGCCCGCGTGAGGACAAGGTCAAAGTCGGCCTCGCCTACACGACCCGGCTCTACCGGACGCGGCCGGAATGGTTCGGCGGCGTGCAGTCGATCAACCCGGTCGCCTCGCCCGCGCATCCGAGGGGCGCGTTCTTCGGGCAGATCGGGAAGGACACGTGCATCCTTTCGCTGACCGGGATCCTTGGCGACCATCCCCCGACGGAACCCGGCGCGTTCCTCGAATTCGTCCGCTCGCTGCCGGTGCCGGACATCTACGACGCCGTCCATGACGCCGAAGGACTGGACGCGCCGGTGAGCTTCGGCTTCCCGGCCAGCGTCCGGCGCCGCTACGAGAGCCTTTCCCGCTTCCCGGACGGCCTGCTGCTCATCGGCGACGCGCTGTGCAGCTTCAACCCGGTCTACGGCCAGGGTATGAGCGTCGCGTCCATCGAGGCACTGACCCTGCGCGAGCATCTGCGGAAGGGTGGTGTGCGGCCCGGATCGTTCCTGACGGACCTGGCGAAGGTGATCGACGCGCCGTGGGACATCTCGGCGGGCGGCGACCTGAACTTCCCGCGTGTGCAGGGCCGCCGCACGCTCAAGGTGCGGATGGGCAACGCGTACATGTCCCGTCTCCAGTACGCCGCGACCAAGGACGCCGGGGTCGCCGGCGCGTTCATGCGGGTGGCGGGCCTGATCGACCCGCCGGAGACCCTGATGCGGCCGTCGATGGTGAGGCGTGTGCTGAAGCACGGCCTCGGCAGGCCGGCCCCGGGCCCGTCCCGGTCCGCGGCGCCCAAGCCGCTTGCTCCGCTCCGCGATCGGGAGGAGCTGTCATGAAGATCCCATGGGCCGTCGCTCATCCCTAGCAGCGGTCCCTGAAACGGAGGCTTCACGTGGTCGATCATCTAGGCGAACGAGCGGTCGTTCTCGGCGCGGGTATCGCCGGTCTGCTGACAGCTCGGGTGCTGTCCAAGCGGTATCGCACGGTCATCCTCGTCGAACGAGACGAAATCATCGGTGTGACCGGTACCCGTCGCGGGATACCGCAGGGCTCGCACGCGCACGCGTTGCTCGCCAAGGGCCAGCAGATCCTGGAGGACCTGTTCCCGGGGCTGCTCGCGCAGATGCAGGACGACGGCGTCCCCATCGGCGACATGGCGGGCCGTCTGCGGTGGTACTTCAACGGCGCCCGGCTGGCGCAGAAGGACTGTGGCCTGCTGAGTGTGTCGGCGACCCGGCCACAGCTGGAGGCCTACATCCGTGAGCGGGTCTTCGCTCTGCCGAACGTCGAAGTCCTCCAGAACACGGTGATCCGCGGACTGGTCGTCTCCGACGACAAGGCGAGGGTGAAGGGTGTCCGGGTCGCGGGCACGACCGCCGAGGCCGACGACGTCCTCACCGCGGACCTGGTCGTCGACGCGACGGGCCGGGGCAGCAGGACACCCGCCTGGCTGGAGGAGTTCGGCTACGAACGGCCGGGCGAGGACAGCATCAAGATCGACCTGACCTACACCTCGCGCAATTTCACCTTGACCGAAGATCCTTTCGGGAACGACCTGGCGATCAACCCGGTCGCCTGTCCGGCGAACCCCCGGGGCGCCTTCTTCGTCAATCTCGGGAACGGGGAGGCACTGGTCTCCCTGACCGGGATCATCGGCGACCGGCCGCCCGGTGAACTCGACGGCTTCCTCGACTACACGCGATCGCTGTCCGCTCCCGAGATCCACGGCGCGGTGCACACGGCGAAACCGGTGGGCGAGGCGACGTCGTTCCGGGTCCCGGCGAGCATTCGACGGCGGTACGACAAGCTGACCCGGTTCCCGGCCGCTTTCCTGGTCATCGGTGACGGGGTGTGCGCCTTCAACCCGGTCTACGGCCAGGGAATGACCGTGGCCGCCATGGAGGCTGTCGCGCTCGCCGAGCATCTCGCGAAGGGACAGCCGCGGCCGGTCGAATTCTTCCGCGAACTGAAACCGATCATCGACGTGCCGTGGAGCATTTCCGCGGGCGGTGACCTCGCTTTCCCGGAAGTGGTCGGAAAGCGGGATCTGCAGGTCCGCATGGGGAACGTCTTCATGGCGCGCCTGCATACCGCCGCGCAGGTGGGCGGCAGGTTCACGGCGGCGTTCTTCCGGGTGGCGGGCCTCGTCGACCCGCCGCAGACGCTCATGCGGCCCGCCTTCATGCTCGACGTCCTGCGCACGGCACGTCGAGTGGTGAAGGGACGACCTGCCCGCGGAGCGGACGTGGGCCTTTCGAGCGCCACTCGATAGGGCTTGTTTCCGCGGATTCGGCGGTCACACAGGGTGATTTTCGGCGCGAGCGATGAGTTTCGGCGGGCCCGGTGGTCTGTATCGTTGTGACGTCGAATCGCCGGCGGGGACGAGGCATGGGTGCCGGTGAGGTGAGGGGAGGCAGCAGTGCTGGTCGAGGAGGATTTCGAGCGGGTGACCGCGCCTTTCCGCCGTGAGCTGCTGGCGCATTGTTACCGGATGCTCGGCTCGGTCCATGACGCCGAGGAGCTCGTCCAGGAGACGTACTTGCGGGCTTGGCGCGGCTTCGGCGGGCTCGAACAGCACTCGTCGTTGCGCCAGTGGCTGTACCGGATCGCGACCAATGTCTGCCTCACCGAACTGGAGCGCAGCGGACGGCGGCCGTTGCCTTCGGGCCTCGGCCATCCTCCGCTGGACGTCGCGCCGAGCGCGCTGGCGCCACTGCCGCACGTGCGGTGGGTCGAACCGAGCCCGGACAAGGTGTTCGGGGCGGGGACGGAGGATCCGGCCACCGTCGCGGCGTCGCGCAACAGCATGCGTCTCGCCCTCGTGGCCGCTTTGCAGCTGCTGCCACCGAAACAGTGCGCGGTCTTGTTGTTCCGTGACGTGCTCAAGTGGCAGACACCCGAGGTCGCGGACCTGCTGGGAATCAGCCACGCCGCGGTGAACAGCGCGTTGCAGAGAGCCCGTGCGACGGTCAAGAAGGCCGCTCCCGCGGAGGACGAGGTCGTCGACGTGCCCGCCCGCCGCGCGGTGCTGGACAAATACGTGGCCGCCGTCGAAAACGCGGACAGCAGCGCGCTGGCCGGGATCATGACGGAGAACGCGGTCTGGGAGATGCCGCCGTTGCCGATGTGGATCGCCGGCCGCGACGCGATGGAGTCCTTCATCGATCGCTTCTGTCCTTCGGCGGCGGGGGACAACCGGCTCGTCCGGACCTCGGCGAACGGGCAGCCCGCGTTCGCGGCGTACCTGCGGGGAAGCGACGGAGTGCACCGCGCACATCAACTCAACGTCGTGTCGGTCACCAACGAAGGAATCGACCACATCGTGTCGTACCAGTCGCCCGGCCTGTTCGAGCTCTTCGACCTGCCGGAGGTCTTCGGCCGCCCGTCTGGACCGAGCGGGACGTGAAACCCGTGCCAGGAGTGGGGTTCGCGGACGGGTCGAGGCTGCTGGAGGGATCGATCGTCTACGCGCTCGTGGTCTTCACCGATATCGCCGAGGTCGATCTCGAGCGGGCCACGCCGTGCAGCGAATGGACGCTGCGCGAACTTCTCTGGCATGTCAACGAATCCATGGCGGATCTGCACGAGGGGATCGTGACCGGGGGAGTCGAACTCTTCAAAGTAGGGCAGGGGGCGATGGTTTCGGCGCCGACGCCTAAGCCGGGACCGACGATCACGGCACAGGTGCTGGCCAGCCGCCTGCTGAGCGTCGTGAGCATGCGGGAATCGTCGCCGTCACTGTCCATCGGCGACCGTCCACTGGACGGTGGCGTCGCCGCGAGCGTGGGGGCGATCGAGGTCGCCGCGCACGCGTGGGACATTTCGCACGCCTGCGGCCACAATCTCGACGTTCCGAAGCAACTGGCTCGTGACCTGCTCGAATTGAGCCACTCTGTCATTCCAGAGTCGCATCGGTCGCCCTTCTTCGCGCCCCCGGTCAAAGTGGGGCCTTCGGCGAGTGAGACGGACAAGTTCGTCGCGTTCCTCGGGCGAATGCCAGGGTGAAACCGAACGACGAGATCGGCGCCTCGTTCCGGCGTCGTGACTCCGTGAGGAAGTACTAGATGAAATACTCCGACATCGTGCGACTCGTGGAGACCGATCCGGTCGTGCGGACATTGCTGGAGATGCCCATCGCGCTGCGGATCGGATACACGGGCCTGGACGGCAGCCCCCGAGTCATCCCGGTCGTCTACCTCTGGGACGGCGCGGCCTTCGTCTTCGCGTCACCGGCCGCGGCGTACAAGGTGAAGTCCATTGTGGCGCACCCGGAGGCCGCGTTCTCCCTGGACGTCGGTCCCGGCCCGACCGCGGCCGAGGCGCGGGTGAAGATCTCGTCGTCGCTCGGCCTGCCGGTCGTCGACTACGCGCCGATCGCCGTGACCGGACGCGGGACCACTTCGATCGAGATCTGTTCCGGGATTCCGCAAATACATCTGGAGATGGCCCGCCGGATGATCGGCGACGACAGGAAACTGAAAGACTGGGCCGACGGGCACGTCGAACGGGACAACGACTGGGCGATCATCTCGCTCACCCCGACCCATATCTCGGTCTGCGACTTCGTTTCCCGGTTCCCGCCGACGGCGGAACTCGGTCCGTGAGGGTGAGGCTTTGCCTCCGGTGCGGAACCGATCTAGCTGAGCTCGGGTGGATCGAGAGGGGAGGATCTGGGACGTTGAACGTCCCAAATCCTCCCCTCTCGCCTTCATCGCTGAAGCGACATGATCGCCGGACGAGGAACGCTCACCGGTCCGTGAAGGTGAAGGTAGTAAAGGAGCCCTTCACTATCTTCAGGGCGACCACCTGGCACGACACTTTTGACTTTCGGTCCACCAGAACCCAAGCCCTCTTTTGCCACTCACGACAGAGAAACCAGGGCCGCGCCGGTCTCCCGGCACGGCCCTGGCATCGAGGGGTACCTACCGTCCTGTCGCGCCTTCGACGGGTGCCGGATCTGGGGTTCCGGTGTCGCCGGCGGGCGCGGACAGACCGGCGGCCCTCTTCCCGGGGGAGAACGCCGCGACGATGGCACCGAAGACGGAGCCGATCGCACCGACGTAAAGCGCCGCTTGGAAGCCGTCGATCGCGGAAGCCGGGCTGGCGTAGCTGCCGTACATCGCGAAGACGGCGCCGAGAATGGCGACACCGAAGACGCTGCCCAGTTCCTTGACGGCGTTGTTGGCCCCGGCCGCGGTCCCCGTGTCGCCGGGGGGAACGGAACTCAACGCGAGCGTCGTCATCGTCGGGAAGCACATGGAGATACCGACGCCGGACACGATGAGCGGGCCGATCAGTTGCCCGTAGCCGATGCCGGGCGCCGTGACGGCTCCCATCCACGCCAGCCCGGCGGTCTGGAGCAGCATGCCGGCGACCATGAACGGCCGGGTGCCGAACTTGTCGGCCAGGCTGCCCGCGATGGGCGCGACGAGGAACGGCATACCGGTCCACACGAGGAGACGCAGACCTGTCTGGAGCGGGTCGAGGCCTAGTCCGGTCTGCATGAGCTGCGCGAGGATGAACAGGGTGCCGATCACCGAGATCTGCTGACAGAAACCGACTATGTTCGCGGTGGCGAAACCACGGTTCCGGAAGTACGCCAACGGGATCATCGGGTGACTGGTCCGGGTCTCCCATTTGACGAACGCGGCCATCAGGACGGCGCCGAGGATCAGCGCGCCGATGACCTCCCAGCTGCCCCAGCCCATGGTGGGCGCCTGCACTCCGGCCCAAGTCAGCGCGAAGAGACCGACGCCTGCCAATGCCAGGCCGCCCAAGTCGAGTTTCGGTCGCCCGCCGAACGATTCACGAAGGACGCCGTAGGCGAGGGCCATCGCGATGATCGCGAAGGGAACGTTCAGCCAGAAGATCCATTCCCAGGACAGCCCCTCGGTGATGAAACCACCGACGACCGGGCCGCCGGCGATGCCGACACCGGCGATGGCTCCCCAGATGCCCATGGCGGCGCCGCGCTTCTCCGGCGGGAAGTTGTCCGCCAGGAGGCTCATGCTCAGCGGCATCGCCACCGCGGCGGCCGCACCCTGCGCGAACCGCGCCAGGATCAGGGTGTCGATGGAGGTCGACATCGCGGCCAGCACGGACGCGAGCGCGAACAGGCCGAGCCCGAGCACGTACATCCGCCTGCGCCCGAAGCGGTCCCCGAGCGCGGCCCCGGTGAGGACGAGGCAGGCGAAGACCAGGTTGTAGCCGTTGATGGTCCATTCCAGCTCGGAAAGACTGGCGCCCAGCTCGGCCTGCAAACTCGGCAACGCGGTCGCGACCACGACGACGTCGAGTGACGTCAGGAAGACGCCGATGCCCACTGCGACGAGCGCCCATCCCGGCCGGAGACGGGGCGGGGTGACGGTCGAGGTATTCAAGGCCGCACCCCCTTTGCGCCCATCGAAGCTGTAGTTCTCGTCATTGCCAGACACTCCTGTTCGATGCTCGTGATGGTCGGTAGTCGCGTGCAGGCGACAGAAGTACAGACCAGACCGGAGTGCCCAAACTGATCGCTGTGCCGGGAATCAGGCGGTGACCGGTCGCGATCGCCGGACGGGCGGCGTCAGTCGCGGCGTTCGTAGGTGGCGACGATGACGTCGCCGACCGTGCGTGACGAGGCCAGATCGAAGTCGGCGGGGATCGCGCCGTCCACGAAGAGGCGCTTCCCGGACCCCACGACCACCGGGAAGAAGAGCAGCCGGTACTCGTCGACCAGGCCGTTCCGCATGAGCGTATGGGTCAGGTTGCCGGAGCCCGACACCCAGATCGGTCCGCCCGTTCCGTCCTTGAGCTCTTTCACGGCGGAGGCCACGTCGCCGTCGATCATGGTGGTGTTCACCCAGTCAGCGGACTTGACGCTGCGTGACGCGACGTATTTGTCCATCGCCTCGAGGCGTTTGTTGATCGGGTGATCGCCGGTCGTCGGCCAGTACGCGTAGAAGATGTCGTAGGTCTTCCGGCCGAGCAACAGCGCGTCCTCGTCGGCCGTCCACGTGAAAAAGGTGTCGCTGAGCAGGCTGCCCGCGTGTTTCGCGGTCCAGCCGCCACCCTCGAAACCACCTTCGCGGTCTTCGTCCGGCGTTCCCGGCCCCTGGACCACGCCGTCCAAGGACACGAACTGTTGCACGATCACTTTCCGCACGATGTCTCCCTTCGTCTCGTATATACAGACTCGCCGGCACCGGAAAACTCATCGCCCGGTGCGGAGGTTTTTCCCGTGATCACGGATCGTAGTGCGGACGGCCGAGAGGATCCCGTGGCGGCGCCGGACGGCACACTCGGAGATGCAGCCCGGGTTCGCGGCGGACAGGATCCAGTCATACCGCGCTCCAAGCGAACGAATCGCCGGAGGTCAAGATGGTGCTGGATATCCAATCCCCTTCACGAGAGGAGTTGGTCGCGCGCGCATCCGAGCTGGTCCCTCTCATCAGGGGACGTGCTCAATGGATCGACGAGAACCGGCGGCTCCCCGCGGACGTCATCGAGGGGATCGAACGTTCCGGGCTGCTCAAAATGCGCGTTCCCACGCGATACGGTGGATATCAGAGTGACGCGAGAACGCTCATCGACGTCCACGCGGAAATCGCTCGCGGTGACAGTTCCGCCGCTTTCTGCGTTTCGGTCTGGTCGCTCATCAACTGGATCGCCGGGTTGTATCCGGACGAGGTGCAGGACGAGGTGTTCGCGACGCCGAACTCGCGGGTCTGCGGAACGCTGGCGGCGAGCGGGAAAGCGTCGCGGACGAACGGCGGCTACGTCATCAGTGGCGAATGGAGGTTCAACAGCGGGGTACTCCACAGCCACTGGAAACTGGTGGTCGCCGAACCCGATGAAGCGGGCGCCGGTGAAGGTCCGATCATGGCGATCCTGCCGGCGTCGAGCTTCGAGGTCATCGACGACTGGCACACTCACGGCCTGCGTGGTTCGGGCAGTGTGAGCGTTCGCGCGCACGACGTGTTCGTCCCCCAGGCGCGGGTCCGTCCGGTGATGGAGTTCTTCGACGAGCAATGCAAATCGGAGACGAACTCCACCCAGTCGATCTATCAGGTGCCCATGCTGGTCACCTCCACCATCGCCACGGCCGGCCAATGCCTCGGCGCGGCCGAGGCCGCCATCGAGCATTTCCTGGACCGGCTTCCCGGGCGGAAGATCACGTACACGGATTACGAATCGCAGCAGACCGCGCCGCTCACGCATCTCCAGGTCGGCGAGGCCACTCTGCTCGCCGAGGAAGCGCGGCTGCGGGCGCGGACGTTCGCCGACCTGGTCGACGCGAAGGCGGCGCGCAACGAGCCGTGGACGCAAGCCGAACGCATTCGCTCCCGGGTGGAAATGGGGCGGGTGGCACAATTGGCGCAGGAGTCCATCCGGATCATCTCGACCGCGAGCGGCGGTAGTTCGATCTACAACGATGTGCCGATTCAGCGAATACATCGGGATATCGAAACGATCGCGTTGCACGCGTTGACGAGCCCGAACACGAACCTCGAACTGCTCGGCAGGCATCTGTGCGGGCTCGAGCCGAACACGACGTATCTCTGAGGCCGTTCCGTCCCGACTGGTCACCACGTCGGCACTACACGCGAGGAACTCCATTGAAACCCTTTCGCATCGAAATACCGCAATCGCAGCTGGACGATCTCGATCGTCGCCTCGACCAGACGCGCTGGCCGCGGGATCTTCCCGACGTCGGCTGGGATCGCGGCGTGCCGACCGCCTATCTCAAGGAGGTCGTCGACTACTGGCGGAACTCCTACGACTGGCGTGCGGCAGAGGCGGAACTGAACACGTTGCCGCAGTACGTCACCGAGATCGACGGCGCGAACATCCACTTCATCCACGTTCGTTCGCCCGAACCCGACGCGCTTCCGCTGCTGATAACGCACGGATGGCCCGGGTCGGTGGTCGAATTCCTCGACGTGGTGGGCCCGCTGACGAATCCGCGTGCGCACGGCGGCGATTCGCGCGACGCGTTCGATCTGGTGATTCCCGCGATGCCGGGATTCGGTTTCTCGGGTCCGCCCTCCGAACCCGGCTGGACGATCGAACGGATCGCTTCGGCGTGGGCGGTGCTGATGGAACGCCTCGGCTACGACCACTATGTGCCGCAAGGCGGGGATTTCGGCTCCGGGGTCTCCCTTTTCGTGGCGTTGAAGGATCCGGACCACGTGGCGGGTCTCCACCTGAACACCCTGGTCACGAAACCCAGTGGGAACCCGGACGATCTCGTCGGCCTGAGCGAGTCCGACCAGGCCCGGCTCGACCGGACCGCCCGTTTCGTGGACGTCCTCTCCGGTTCCATGAAGCTCCAGGCGACCCGGCCGAACACGATCGCGTACCCGCTGGTCGATTCCCCGGTCGGCCAGCTGGCCTGGATCATCGAGAAGTTCAAGGACTGGGCGGACGCGGAGACCAGGCCGGAGGACGCCGCGAGCCTCGACCGCATCCTGACCAACGTGATGTTCTACTGGCTGACCGGCACCGGCGGCTCTTCCGCGCAGCTGTACTACGAGATCGTCGACCAGCTGCCCATCGCCGCGACCACCGGGACGTATCCGCCGATTTCGGCGCCGCTCGGCGTCGCGGTGTTCCCGGAGGCACCGTTCATGTCCATCCGGAAGTTCGTGGATCGCGACTTCCCCAATGTGGTGCACTGGGCGGAGTACGACCGCGGCGGGAACTTCGCCGCACTGGAAGAGCCCGACCTGTTCGTCGGTGATCTGCGAGCTTTCCGGCGGGCTCTGGACGCCCAGTGAACCCGGTGTGAATTCAGTCCGTGCCGCGATGCGCCGTTGTCCAGCGGCGCATCGCGGCGACGAACTCCTCGGGCGCGTCGGATTCCACGTAGGTGCCGGCGCCCTCGACGATCACGGTCTCGTGGTCGGTGAAGGTGGCTTCCAGGCGTTCGCGTTCCTGGGGGCGGAAGGCGATGTCGGCGTCGCCCCACACGATCAGTGCCGGGAGGTGCGAGATGGCCGCGAGGCCGGCCTCGATCTCGGCGAAGAAGGCGCGACTGGCGCGGACCCGGCCCGGGAACACGGCGGAGGCCTGGCGTCGCCGGGGAGTGCCCAGCGCCCGGCGGTAATGGGTCATTTCGGCGGCGCTCGGCCTCCGGCGCCGGTGACCGGTGGGGATGAACGCGTTGACGAGGAGGTTGAGCCGCCGGACCAGGAAGCGGGCCGGAGGTCCGCCGAGGAGCCGGGAGAAGGCCTCGAAGTGGAAGACGCCGTTGACCGGCCAGGCCCAGGTGTTGGCGAGCACCAGCCGATCGAAGACGTCCGGCCGCCGCTGCACGGCGGCCAGGCCGATCAGGCCACCCCAGTCCTGGCCGACCAGAGTGGCGTTCTCGAGGCCGAGCGCGTCGACGAACGCGGTGACCACGTCCGCGTGTTCCTCGGGCCAGAACCGGTAGCCGGGTTTCGCGGTCGACAGCCCGAAGCCGGGGTAGTCGAGGGCGACGCAGCGGAACTCGCCGCGCAGCGCGCGGATCACGTCGCGCCAGAGGAACGACCATGTCGGGTTGCCGTGCAGGAAAAGCAGTGTGGGCCCGGATCCCTCGTCGACGTAGTGCACGGTGTGCCCGTCGATGTCGGCGAAACGGCTCTCGAACGGGAACAGGCTGTCGTCGACCCAGGCGGGTCGCACGCGCTCGGTGGTGTCGACCATGGCGGCCCCCTCAGGGTTTTCTCGGGTAGGCTTGAGCTTGTCACGCACACTTGAGAAAAACAAGCGGGAGCTACGAATGCGCGGCTACGGCCAGTACTGCGGACTCGCCCGGTCGCTGGAGGTCGTCGGAGATCGGTGGAATCTGCTCATCGTCCGCCAGCTCCTCCTCGGCCCCGCCCGCTACCGGGAACTGATCGACGGCCTTTTCGGCATCGCGACCAACCTCCTCGCGGATCGGCTCCGCGACCTCGAAGCGTCAGGCGTGGTCGAGCGGCGGCTGGCAGGCTCGGGCAGCGTCGTTGAGTACGCCCTCACGCCGTGGGGTGCCGAGCTGCGCGAACCGATCGAGAGCCTGATCCGCTGGTCCGCCCCGTTGATGGTCCGCGGCCCCGGCGACGACGCCTTCCGCCCGGAGTGGCTCGCCCTCGCCGTCCCCGCCCTGCTCGGTTCCCGGGTCAAGGTCCGCGTCTCGGCGACGGTCGGCCTCGAGATCGGCGGCTCGACTTTCCAGCTCCGCGCGACCCGCGCCGGCTTCGAAATCGGCCCGCACGACGGCCGCGAACTCGACGCCACCGTCCGCGCCGAACCCGCTTGCGTCCTCGGCCTTTCCGCCGGCGCTCTCACGCTCGCCGACGCGCGCGGTCTCGGGCTGGTCGAGATCGATGGCGACGAGTCCGTGGTGCGCACCGTCTTCGCCGCCTGACCGCACGGTCGATACGGTTGCCGGATGAGCGAAACGCTGGACGAGACCGTCGCGCGGATCATGGCGGGCGTGAGCACGAAGATCGCCGACGGCGACAGCATGTTCGCGAGCAACAACATCGAGCACTACCTGAGCGTGTCCAAGGACGCGTTGCGTGCGGTGCTCGCCGCGCTTCAGGTCACCGGACGGCCGGAACCCCGGCGGCTCTTGGATTTCGGATGCGGTTACGGGCGGGTGATGCGGTCCTTGCGTGCCGCTTTCCCGGCGGCCGAGCTGATCGCGTGCGACATGGACCCGGCGGCGCTGGCCGGCTGCGCCGAGGCGTTCGGCGCGCGGGCGGTGCCCGGTGCGCCGGATGTGGACGACATCGAGCAGGTCACCGAGGTGGATCTGCTGTGGTGCGGTTCGGTGCTGACCCATCTCGATGCCCCGAACTGGGGCCCGCTGCTGCGCTACTTCTCACGCGCGCTGGCTCCCGGCGGGGTCGCGGTGGTCACCACGCATGGCCGCCGGATGGCGATGCGGGCCGAAGCGGGCAAGGACTACGGGCTGGACGCGCGTGCCACCGACCGCATGCTCGCCGCGTACAAGGCCTGCGGTTTCGGCTACAACGACTACGCGGGCAACGACGGGTACGGCATTTCGCTCAGCTCGCCCGGCTGGGCGGTGCAGCGTGCGCTGGAGACGCCCGGCCTGCGCCTCGCCGGGTACGACGAGGCCGCGTGGGATCTCCACCAGGACGTGATGGTGCTGGTCAAGGACGCCGACGCGAAACTGAAGGCGGACCTCTAGGCCGTGTCCTGTGAGGATCGCAACGTCGGGTGCAGGGCGGTGGCGGAGAGGGGGCCTTCGCTACGCCGGTGCTGTCGCTGAAACTCATGGTCGAGGTACGTCGCGAAAGCCACTTTCGCGACGCCAGGCGTCGCGAAAGTGGCTTTCGCGACACGGTCGCCTCACGGCCGCGAGCGAATCCCCGATGTCCGGTTCGAATCAGCGAGAGCGACACGGCCCAGCGGATATGCGACTTTCCGGGACCCTGCTGCAGGACGCGACCTAGCCGCGCTTCAGGATGACGAGGAACTGGCCGCCGCCGGGCTCGACACCCGCGGTCACCGGCACTCCGGGTAGCAGCCGGGAAAACCGGTCGACCAGCCAATCCGCCGCCTCCCGGGCGTCCTGTTCGGTCGGGCTGCGGGCCACCAGTTCGCGGCCGCCCTTGCGTTCCAGCCGTCCGGCGACGGTGATCAGCGGCGCGGGTTCGACCACGTGCAGGCGATCCGGCCAGGCGATGACCACCTTGACCGCGCCCTTGCGGGTGTTGCAGCCGCGGTGCGCGAGCCGCTCGGTGACCTTGGCCTTCCGGTCGGCGGTCCGGCTGTCGACACTGGGGCCCCGCGGGTCGTTCACCGACATCCCCGGGTCGACCGGTTCGTCGCAGACCCAGCATCGCCAGCCGTCGCGTTCGGCCACGTCGTCGAGAAGACTCATCCGGTCAAACTAGCTTGGATTCCGTGAAGGCCTCCTTGAGGGACCCAGGGTCCCTCAAGGAGGCCTTCACGGACCGCCTACTTCGTGCAGTGGATCCCGGCTTCACCCCGGTACATCACGAAGCTGATCTTCACCGAGTACAGGTGGATGGTCACGCACTGATCGGGCGTGTACCCGTACATGGAGGCTTCGTTGTAGGCCTGCTGCAACGCCGTCCGCTTCGCCGACGCCGAGGTCTTCTCGACGGTCGTCCCGAGGAACGCGCGGGTCTCCTGCACGGTCGTCGCGGCACTCGCCACCGTCGGCGCGAGTGTCATGAGTCCGGCGAGGACCGCGGCCCCCGTGGCGCGGGCAATCGTTTTGTTCATGGTTTCCCCTCCTGATGTCAGCGCTGGCAGTAGAGCCAGACGGTCGCGCTGTAGTAACTCGTGTGTGACCGGACGTCGGAAGCGCGGACGTAGCACTGCGAGTCCAGCCAGCCCGTGTTGCGGGCGAAGGTGCGGGCGACCTTCTCCGCCGAGGTGATGGCCGCCCCTGGGCCGGGGCCGATGCCGCTGGCGTGGAACTCTCCGGTCTCCACGGCCAGCGCCGGCGGCGCCGACAGGGTCACCGCGGCCACCGCCAGTGCCGCCGCGGTCAGCAACTTCTTCATGGGAACTCCCCCTCCGGTTCGTCAGCCAGAATCGACCGACTCCCCATGGTCATTCATCTCAGCTAACGTGGAAACCGTAGGGGAGAATCTTCACGGTTGTCAACTCACATGAATGCTCAACCGGGAGTCATTCATTTCAGCTTATGGAGGTGACGGTGACCGAACCACGGGCGACGACGCTCACCGACCGGATCGACCGCCTCTTCCAGGTGGTCCGGCGGCCCAACGGGGAGCAGTACAGCCACGAGGAGGTGGCGAGAGCCTGCCGGGAGAACACCGGCGAGTCGTTTTCCGCCGCCTACCTCTGGCAGCTGCGGACGGGCCGCCGGGACAACCCGACCAAGCGGCATCTGGAGGCGCTCGCGGCGTTCTTCCAGGTTCCGCCCGCCTACTTCTTCGACGACGAACAGGGGAGGGCGCTTGCCGAAGAGGTCGAGTTGCTGGGAGCGTTGCGCAACAGCGCGGTGCGCAACCTGGCGTTGCGTGCGGTGACGCTGTCCGAGGAGGGGCTCGGAACCGTGACCGACATCGTCGAGGCGATCAAGCGGCGCGAATCCAAGCGTGACCAGGGGGAGTAGCCATGCTGGGCAGGAAGAGCGCGCTCTGGCGCAGATGTGAGCGCATCGCGGCCGCCGTGCGGCTACCGGATCCGTTCGAGGTCACCACGTTGTTCGGCGAGGTCGCGGCGATGCGGGGGCGGCCCATCGAACTGGTGCCGCTCGAGGCGCGGCCGGGGGCGCCGTGCGGGGTGCTCGCGGCGACCGATCGGGCCGACTACGTCTTCTACACGCGGGACACGTCTCCGTTGCACCAGCGGCACATCCTGCTGCACGAACTCGGTCATCTGCTGTGCGGGCACGTCGAAGGCGAGGTGCGGCCGGAGACGATCGCCGCGATGGTCGCGCCCTCGCTTTCGGTGGACCTGGTCCGCCGGGTCCTCGGCCGCACGACGTACGCGCACGAGCAGGAGAAGGAGGCCGAACTCGTCGCGTCGTTGCTCATGCGCCGCGCCGTGGGCACCGGGCCGGGCTCCGACCGGCTGCGCCACGCCCTCGGTTCATGATCAGTTATCTGTCCGCCGCGCTGCTGGCGTCGATCGGCTTCACCCGGCTGGTGGCGGTCCGCGCCGGGCCGGTGCATCTGGCCACGTTCTTCCTCAGCATGGCGGCGGGCCTAGCCCTCTCCGCCGAAGCCACGGTCCGGTTCCTCGGCGACGACCTGCTCCCGCGGCTGGTCACCAACGCGCTGCAACTGCTCGCGATGCGTGCGCTGGTCCAGGTGGTCCGCAGTACCCGGTCCCCGGAGAAGCCGACGCCGTTCTGGCCCATCGTGCTGTGCTGGGCGCTGATGATCCTGTGCTACCTGGACATCCTCCCGCATCGGCTCGAGCTGGGCACGCCCGCGTTCCAATGGCGGTTCAGCGTCGTCGCCTACCAGGTGGTCCTCACGACGTACGGGGTCACCTGCCTGGTGATGTTCACCCGGACGCTGGTCCGCAGTGCCGCGGACCGTCCACAAGGGACCTTCCGGACCGGCCTGCGGATCCTCGTCTGCGCCGCCGTCGCGACCATCGCGTGGGTGCTGTTCTCCGGGCTTCCCACGCTGTGGCTGGAGATCACCGACCTCTCGGACCTCGATTTCATGCCACGCGCCCGCCTTGTCGGACTTCTCGCGATGGTGCTGTGGGGCCTCGGCGGACTGTTCACCACCTGGGACGGCGCGCTCCGGCTGATCCGCTCGTGGCAGGGGATCCGGGCGGTGACCCCGCTGTGGAAGGAACTCGTCGCCGCGCATCCGCAGATCGCCTTGCCGGTACGCCACGACCTCGAATTCAAGCTGTACCGCAGGGTGATCGAGATCCGTGACGGTCTACTGGCGTTGCGGGCCCACGTTCCGCCGCACCTCGGGGACTGGCTGCGCGCCCCGGTCGACGAACCCACGCGCGCCGCCGCCGAACTCGCGGCGGCGCTGGTGATGCGCGAGGCAGGCCGAAGCTGGCCGCATCCGTCGTCCGGGCAGGATGAAGCGCACCCCAGCCTGCGGGACGAAAGCGCCTGGCTGAGCGCCGTGTCGTCGGCGTTCACGCGATCCCTTGTCGTGCGGGAGGTGCGGCGACGCGCGATGGCGGAGGCCGCACGCCTCTCCTGACGGGCGTCGTCACGGAGTGGGCTTGCCGAGCTCCAGCGTGGCGTTGTGCAGCGACGAGTACAGCGGGTCGGAAGTGAAGTCCGGCCCGGTTTCCTCGCCGAGGTAGACGTCGATGTGCCGGTCTCCGCCGAGTCCGGGAGTGAATTCGTCCATGATCCGCCAGGAGGCGGAACGCAGCCTGTCGCAGACTCCCGCGTCGATCGCCGTGCCGTCCTCCGCGGTGCCGCAGCCGGTGATCCGCAGTTCCCGGCCGTCGCCGAGGACGGCCGGATCCGCGGCGGCGGAGACGAACGGCTCCAGCGGGCGGCCGTGGCTGTCGCGGGGTGCGTTGTCCAGCCAGAAACCGGTGTCGTGGGACCAGTTCAGGTAGCGGCCGGCGTGACGGCCGCTGACGATCCGGCCGGTTCCTTCGTCCTCGACGGCCTTCACGAAGTCTTCCGGGTAGCTGCCGAGAGGATCGTCGCCGCGTTCGCAGTCGAGCACCAGACAGCCGGTGACCGGCACCGGGTCTTCGTCGTGGTGCGACTCGACGGCGGTGTAGTACACGGTCACGTACCAGCCGGTGGACGCCTCCGTCCCGGAGTCGCCGCGGTCGATGGTGGAGGCCGCGGCGAGGGCCAGCCCGGCGGCCGCCAGGACGAGAACGAGCTTGTTCCGTTTCGGGCGGCGCCGGTGCTGGCCTGCCATCACACCCGCTCCAGTCGTTGCGTCGGTTCGGTTTCGGCCAGCGGGTGCGGAACCGGCCGGGTCCGCTCGGCGGCGGCGAGGACCTCGGCGGGAATCGGCTGGGTGACACTGGGATCGACCGTCACCGATGGGGCGGCCGGGCGCGGTGGCGGGAGCGGCGCGGGTGCGGGCATGGGGACCGGCGTCGGCGGCGCGGGCCTGCCGTCTTCGGACAGCCGTTCGGTCTTGGCCCAGCCGTTGCGTCCGGACAGCAGCCGGAACAGCGCCCGCCACGTCGCGATGATGCCCAGCGCCAGGAACCACGGGTAGAGCAGCCCGGCGAACAGGCAGCGGAAGATGTTCTCGTCGCGGAGCCGGACCCAGTAGACCAGTCCCCAGAGCAGACTCGGCAGCATGGCCAGCCCGACCAGCATCGCGGCCGACGTCGGCAGAGTGTCCACTGTGGCCACCAGCCCGCCGAGCGTGCTCCCGGTCGCCAGTGCCACGGCGGACGCCGCCACCAGTCCGACCAGCAGCAGCGACATGGGCACGGTCAGCCAAGGCGAGAGCAGGTAGATCAGGAAATCGGTAAGGCCGGCGCCGCTGACGAACCTCGACGTGGTCAGCCCGCGAAGGTGCCGGAAGCACTGCAGGTTTCCTTGCGCCCACCGGGTTCGCTGGCGCAGCAAGCGTTTCACGTCGGTCAGCCCCTGCTGGGTGACCCACGCGGATTTCGTGTAGCGCACGCGGATCCCGTCCAGGTGCAGGCGCAGGCCGAGTTCCAGGTCCTCGACCAGGCAGTCGGACCACGGGCCGGGGTGGAACCGCGCGAGGACGGACAGCCGGGTGAACTGGCCGTTGCCGCCCAACCCGACGCTGCCGACCAGATCGCGCAGGGACTGCGAGGAGTCCGCGATGGCACCGAATTCCAGATCCTGGAGCAGCGCCAGCGTTTTGTGCCGGTTGTGGATGCGCACCCGGCATTGCACGGCACCGACCGACTTCTCCGCCATCAGTTCGGCGATCTCGTCGAGCATCCCTTCGCTGCAGCGGCCGTCGCCGTCCACGATCCCGACGATCGTCTGCTCGATCGTGCCTTCCCGGCCGGCGATGTCGAGGATGTAGCGGTACGCGGTGTTCAGGCCCTCGCCCTTGCCTTGGCGGGCCATCGGCAACTCACGGCGCAGGACGTGCAGCCGCGGATCCCGGATGCCGGCGAGGATGTGCGGCGTCGCGTCGTCGGAGGCGTCGTCCACGACGACGACCCGGACCGGCGTGTACCGGGTTCCGGTGGCCAGCGCGTTGCGCACCGTGTTCGCGATGACGCGTTCTTCGTTCAGCGCCGGGATGACGATCCAGAACGGCACCGGATCCGGTGTCCGGCGCACACTGCGTGGTCGTTGCGGGGATCGCCAGGCGAACACCGCCAGTACGAGGTTCTGCAACGGCCACCAGATCAGCACGCCGACCATGACGGTGGCGATGACGGACAGACTGGTCTCCATTTCGCTACTGCCCCCTTTCCCGTTCCGGCGCGATTCGGATGAGAATCGACCGGGTGGCGAAAAGCAACAGAACGAATGCGGCGAGTGACAAGGGCAGCCAGACGCCGGCCCCCGCGGCGATCCCCATGGTCGCCGTCGCGCCGACGGACGGCCCGATCCGGACAACAGACATTTCTCCCCCAAGATTCAGCGTGCTCAATTCCTTGTGTGTGAAGGATTGTGCGTGATGCGTCGGACCCCCCGGCCGATCCCGCATCCGTGGACTACGACGTGACGAATCGCGCTCCGGTTCCCTCGATCGGGTGAGGAAAGTCGGCGGGAACCGGACAGAACCACTCTGCGTCGCATCGGTCACAGCGCCCCGCACAAATGATCACGCGAAGTGCGCGAATCGCTGAAAAGAATGTTCGAACCTTAGGGGAGTAATGGTGTGGAATCGACAGGAAAGCGAAGCGGCCCGGCCTCGGGTCTGGCTGGTGATGGGGACCCGGCCGGAGGCGATCAAACTGGCGCCGGTCGCCGGGGCGATCGCCGCGGCCGGCCGGATGGAGCCCTACCTGGTCGCCACCGGACAGCATCCGACGATGGCCGGGCAAGCACTGGAGACGTTCGGCGTCCGCGCGGACGCCACGTTGCCGCTGCACCGCCGCGACGGCGGCCAGCCCGAACTGCTCGGCCAGATGCTGAGCGGTCTGGACGCGCTGGCCGATCGTGAACCGCCCGCGGTGGTGGTGGTCCAGGGGGACACCACGACCACACTGGCGGGCACGCTCGCCGCGTTCTGGCGGCGGGTGCCGGTGGTGCATCTGGAGGCGGGCCTGCGCTCGTTCGATCTGGCCGCGCCCTTCCCGGAAGAGCTGAACCGGCGGCTGGTCACCCAAGCAGCTTCTCTGCATCTGCCACCGACCTCGGCGGCGGCCGCGAACCTGCTTCGCGAGCAGGTTCCCGCCGAGCGCATCGTGGTCACCGGCAACACTTCGGTGGACGCGATCCGCGCGATCGCCGACCGCGGGGCGGTGGCGTACCAGGACGAGCGGGTCGCCGTGGCCGTCGAGGCGGCCACCCGCGGTGAGCGGCTGGTGCTGGTCACCGCGCACCGCCGCGAATCCTGGGGTGAACCGCTGCGTCAGGTGCTGCGCGCGGTCACCGAACTGGTCGCCCGGCACGCGGACGTACACGTGGTCCTGCCCGCGCATCCGAACCCGGCCGTCCGCGAGCTGGTCGACGACGAACTGGGCGGCCTGCCTCGCGTGGTGGTCACCGAGCCGCTGCGCTACGAGGAATTGGCCGGTGTGCTCGCGGCCGCCACGCTGGTCTTGTCCGACTCCGGCGGGATCCAGGAGGAGGCACCCACCTTCGGCGTGCCGGTGCTGGTGTTGCGCGAGGTCACCGAACGGATGGAAGCGGTGCACGCGGGCTGTGCCCGGTTGGTCGGCACCGATCGCGAGCTGATCGTGCGGACGGCGTCGGAACTGCTGACCGACCGGCGGGCCCGGGCGGCCATGATGACCAACGGCAACCCGTTCGGCGACGGAAGGGCCGCGTCGCGCACCGAGCGCGCGCTGGCCAGGCTGCTCGGCCTGAGCGCCGAACCGGTCGAGGAGTTCGACGCGGATTCGCGTGTGGTGGCGGGGGGCGTGCTGGTATGACCCGCAAGGAAAACCGGCGCCGGCGCACACCCGCCGGACTGCGCTTCGCGGCGCTGGCCGTCGTCGTCGCGACCGGCTTGGTGATGCTGGTCGTCTACACGCGCCCGGCGAGCGCGATACTCGCCTCGCCCGCGGCGGCCCCGGTCTCCCTCGGCGACCGGCTGGAGATGACCAGCGAGGTCGGCAGCCCAGGCCCCGGCGGGAACCGCGCGCACCGGACGCTGGTGGTCTACGACGCCGGTGAGCGGGACGCGCCGAACCCGCCCGCCGGCGCGGACGAGGCCGGAATGGCCGAGGCGCACGCGATGCAGACCGCGAACCTGGTCTCGCGGGCGGGCGCCTGGACGATGCGTGCCGCGGCCGACTACCGCGCGGGCGAGATCGGTGGATACCAGGCGCTGGTCTACGTCGGTTCGATCAGCGAAGCCGCGCTACCGGCCGTGTTGCTCGCCGACGTGGCGGCCGCGAAGGTGCCGGTCGTCTGGATGGGCGAGAACATCCATCGCCTGGCCGAACACGACCCGGGCAGCACCGCGCGCTGGGGCTGGACGCCGGTCGGCCGCACACCGACCTCGCCGACCGAGGTCCGCTACAAGAACGTGTCGCTCGAGCGCAACCCCGAGATCGGCTCGATTCCGTTGGTACGGCGGGATAACCCCGCGGTCAACGAAGTGCTCGCGGACAGCGTCACGGCCGGTGAGCGCACGCCGTGGGCGGTGCGCTCGGGAACCTTCACCTACCTCGCGGAGGCGCCGTTCTCCTACGTCAACGAGGGAGACCGATATCTCGCCGCCGCCGACATCCTGCTCGGCACGCTCGCTCCGAAAACCGTGGAGCGGCACCGGGCGCTGGTGCGGATCGAGGACATCGGCCCGCGCACCGACGCCGGCCAGATCCGCCGGATCGCCGATCTGCTGGGCGGGCAAGGGATTCCGTTCTCGCTCGCGGTCTATCCGTACTACGCGGACCCGCACGGTGTGGCCAACGGCGGCAGGCCGACCTTCGCCCGGCTCGTCGACAGCCCGGCACTGGTGGACGCGCTGCACTACGCGATCCGGCGCGGCGCGACGATGATCATGCACGGTTACAGCCACCAGTTCGAGGAGATGGCGAACCCTTACGGCGGGGCGAGCTCCGCGGACTACGAGTTCTACACGGCGATCGTGGACAAGAACAACCACGTCGTCGAGACCGGCCCGGTCCCCGGCGATTCCGCGGAATGGTTCCGCGGGCGGATCGCCACCGGGCTCGGCGAGTTCCGCCGGGTCGGGCTGCCCGAACCGGAAGTGTTCGAGTTCCCGCATTACGGCGGCTCGGCGGTGGACTACAAGGAAGTCAGCTCCCACTTCGCGGCGCGCTACGACCAGGGCAGCTACTTCGCGGGATACTGCCCGCGCGGCGCCTGCGGCTCCACCTCGACGGTGTCCTACCAGACCAAATACGGTCAGTACTTCCCTTACCCGGTGCGGGATGTCTACGGCGCGGTGGTGATACCCGAGAACCTCGACCACGTCGCGCCGGAACCGTTCAACCAGCATCCGGCCCGGCTGCCCGCGGACCTGCTCGCCGACGGCGCGAAGTCCAAGGTGGTCCGCGACAACGTGGCCAGCTTCTTCTTCCACCCGTTCCTGCCCTTGGAACACCTGAACACGGTCGTCCTCGGCCTGCGGGCGCAAGGATACGAATTCAGCACCGCCAGTGAGGTCGCCCGCGGCTGAGCACCCGCGGCCGGCACCCGGAAAGGTGCCGGCCGCGGTCGCCGTCTGATCTCAACGCCGGTAGTGGACCTCGCCGCGCAGCGCCGGTGCGGTGGGGTCCGCACAGCGCTGCTCGAACGTGGCGTCGAGGGCGGTGAGTCCCGCGGCGCCGCGTTCGATGCGGCTGATCGTGAACGTCGAGTAGTCGTCCGAGCAGCCCAAACCGGTGGCGATGGCGAGGATGTGGGCTCCCGCCGCGTGGTCGTACGAGCCGACCTGGAGCGCGCCGGACGGGGCGTTGAAGTCGAGCCTGAAGTGGTAGAAACCGTTGTCGGCGTCGGCGTCCACGCGCAGGACGTCGCCGACCTCGCGGATCATCACCTCGTGCTCGGGCGAGTCGACCCAGTGGCCGCTCTTCCCGTCGACCGGGAAAGCACCCTGTTCGGCGGCGAAGTCGATGCTCGCGATCGGCTCGCCGGCCGCCGCGGCGGGTGCGAACGCGCCGATCAGACCCGCGGCGACGGCGAACGTGGTGAAGGCATGACGGAGCTTCATGATTCTCCTCGGTGTACGCCGCCCCCAGTGAGCGGACCTCACCGATCTTGCCCAGATTTCCGTCGCTCCGCACGAGTAGTACTACTCAGCCGGTCTCGACTGTCCTATGTGGAGTGTCGCGAAAGTCTCAAGAAACCCGCGCGTGTACAGGATTTTGAAGAGCTTCGGGCGCCATTGCCGGGTGGCCGGTGATGTGCCAGCATCGTCGGTATGACGGTCGGCGATGTCAGAATGGCCACTTTTGTCTTCTTGCGAGATCGGATCGCCGGGCTGCTGGCGCCCACTGGCTGCGGTTTCGACATCTACCCGCACGGATCCTTCGTGAAGGGGACTCAAGTCGATCCGTACGGCGACGTCGACATCGTGGTCGAACTTTGTCACCCGGTCGTGCCCGAGTGGCGAGGTGGCTTCGAACCGGCCCCCGGTACGCGGTTCGGCAAACGGGTGAAAGGCCGGGCACCCACGCCGGAATTCCTGTGGTTCAAGGAAACCGTGGCACGAGCGCTGAGCTACGACTTCGACACGATGTCGCCGGGCCTGGCGACCATGGTGGCGTGGGGCAAGGTCCAGCGGGTACTCAAGGTGGCGCCGGTCTTCCCCGGCCACGTCAACGCCGATCTGCTGGTCTGCCAACGGTTCCTGGAGACGCCGCCCATCTCCGTGAACACGGCGGACCAGGGGGTCATTTTCTGGGACGGCCACGGTGAACTCCAGGTCAGCCATCCGCGGAAGTACATCGCGAAAGTCAAGGAAAAGGACATGCGTACCGACGGCATGTTCACGCAATTCGTGCGGCATCTGAAAGCGAACCACGTCGGCATGAAGCATCAGGGCGCCGGGAGCAGGCGTTCGTCCATTCCGGGGCAGAAGGTCCCCATGGACTCGTCACTGGGCGTGTCCTCGGCGACGCTGGAAATGCTGGCGTACGGGGTTCCCAACGATCACTACTCCCGAAGCCTGAACGCGACGCGGAAGAAGGTGCGAGCCTACCTTCGCACTGTCGCCGAGACCGAACGCTCGCGTGAGTCCTTCGTGCCGTGGGATCTCGTCAACGACACGACCTATCCGCAGTGGATCGAGTTCATGCACGGAGGATTCAGGATGCTGCTCTCGAACGAGAAAATATGGTCCTGACGGCCAGGCCCAAGGGGCCTTCACGCGCAAAACCCGGCATCACGCAAGAAACGCCGCAGGTCACGCAGTAGGTGCCGAAGGGGGAAACGGCTCGTAGGAGCCGCTGGTCGCGTCGAAGGTGAACGCCGTCCACCGCCCGTGTTCGGGCGAGGCCAGCCGGGCACCGAGGGCGACCGCGATCGCGACCGGCCCGCTGAGGAAGATCGCGTGCCCGCCGGTCCGGGCGCCTGCGGTCAGCGGCGCTTCCCGCCAGGCGCGGCAGATCTGCTCCACCGCCCCGGTGAAGGTGGCGGTGTCCTCGGTCAGCAGCGGTGACCCGGTCCGGATCCGCAGGAGGTAGCCGAAACCATGGCGACGGCAGGATGCCATCACCTGGTCGAAGAACTGGTCGCCGCGGCCCTGCAGATCCACCGCGAGGGCGACCTTGTCCGGGTCACCACCGTCGACGGCCTCCAGCCGGTCGACGTCCAGCGGTTCGACGTCGGAGTCGATCGCGCGCAAGGAGGTCGCGGGGAAGTACGCCGGCGCGCCGTCAGCCTGCCGGATGGCGTGCACCACCACCTCGCGGGCGTGGGTGTAACCCAGCCGGGCGCCGAACCAGAACGCGACGTGCAGCGGCATGGTGGGGATCAGGTTGATCCGGACGGCGTCGGGGGTCAGGCGTTCGGCCATCGTGGTGGCGGACAACGTCTCGTCGGCGAGGGCATCGACCAGTTCACGGTCCCAGGCGCCGTCGCCGGGCAACTCGATGCCGGTCTTCAGCGTGATCGTGCAGGTGCGCTGGCTGAACTTCTCCGCCTGCTGCTCCAGTTGCCGGGCGCGGGCCCGCCCGCGCCTGCCGTCCGACGCGGTGACCACGATGCCGACCCGCACCCGACGGCGGAGACGGCTTCTCGCCCACAGGCCGAGCGCGACCAGGGCGAGCCCGGTGGCGAAGGCCAGCACGAACCACCACCGCCCGGCCGGCTCGCCCGCCAGGAACGACTTCGCGGCCTCGACGCCGAATCCGCCCGCCGCCATCCCGCCGACCGTGAGCGGGGCCGTGCCATCGGTGACGGCCGCCCACCGTCCCGCGGAGCCGCCGGAAGTGTCACCGGAGCCGACGACCGTCAGCCGGGGCGAGACCGGCCGTCCTGAATCTGTCACCACAACCATCCGTTCGGGGCCTGTGTTCGTGGTGTGCTCGAACCAGCGGATCGGACCACTCTATTCGGCAGGCCGGCGGACTCGCCGTCGTGGTCGAGGACGGGCGACCCGGTCCTCCCACGCGATCACGCGGGAGGACCGGACTGTCCGGCTACGGCTTGATGTAGAGGTCCCACGACCAGGCCGACGCGGAACAGAAGTAGGCCGACCACCGGCCGTCCTGCCGGCCGAAGTAGCCGTTGATCCGGCAGTCGCCCTCTGTCGACCAGCTGGACTCGTAGTAGTACCTCGGGTCGACGCCCGCGCTGGCAGGTTGCGCGAACGCGATCATCGACGCCAGCGCGCCCACGACGGCAGCGGTGGCCGCGATCTTCTTCTTCACTTGTGTAACCCCAGTTCTGTCTTGTGACACGTGCGCGAACAAATAATCATGAAACGGGCTCGCTTGTCCGCGGAACGGGCACACTGAACAGTGCCGCGCCGCGTCGGACCGGGATCACTTGCCCCGGGGTGCCGGTCGAGGGTCCCGGCCGCCGAAGCCGGCCACCCGGTCCCAGATCCAGTCGGCCATCGAGTCGGCGACGGGTTCGTCGGGCTGTCCCGGCCGGCGCCGGACCAGCGCCCCGAACGCGACGACGACCAGGTAGGACCCGGCGTCGTCGGTCATCACCTGTTCCCAGACCTCGTTCTCGGGCCAGTCGGGGTGCGCTGCCGGGTCGGCCTCGATCTCGGCGTCCATGGCGATGATCTCGTCCGCCGACATCAGGCGGAACGGCTCGGCCGAACCCCAGGCGGCACCGGAGCCGGGCTGCTGGCCGTCGTGCCAGGTCACCAGCCGCTTCGCCACCATCGAGCCGACCTTCTTGCCGGCCAGATCCGCGGCGCCTGGCCGCAGGGTGGCGCGCAGGTCGGCGGGCAGCACCGCGTCCAGCGCCGCCAGCGCGGAAGGCAGGTCGATGCCGAGCCGATGGTCGCGCATCTGCTGCCACGCCATCTCGAGCGCGCCAGTGCCTTGGATGTCCGCCAGGCTGATGTCGTCGCCGCGCGCTTTCTCGACGATTTGCAGCATCGCCCGAGCGGTCCCCAGCAGACTCCGCAGCAGGTCGTCGGTCGGATCCTCGCGCAGCAGCCGCAGAGCGAGTTGTTCGGCGTCGTCGAACCGGTACTGCGCCAGGTAGGCGTAACCGAGCAGCATGCCGACCCAGGAGTCCGCCGCGTCGGCCCGGATGGCCTCCTCGGCCGCGGGAGCGAACCGTTCGGGTGGGGCGAAGCTTTCCAGCAGGTACTGCGCGCGTTTCCGCAGCGCTTTGGGGAGGTCGTCCGCCGCCGTCCGCGCGCACAGTGCCACCGCCTCGTCGAGTTGCCGCCACCCGGCCTCGTGCTCCCCGGAGCGTGCCTGGGCGTGGCCGAGTTGCATCCAGTCGTCCCAGTCCTCCTGGTTCTCACCCAGCACGGTGCGCGCCCATCGCAGCGCCTCGTCATGGTTGTCCTCCGCTGATTCCAGCTGTCGAAGCGCACGAGCCGCCATCGTGAACCAGCTGTTGCGGAGAGCGGCGACCTGGAGGAACAGCCGCCGCGCCTCGCCGACTTCGCCGCACGCCTCACGGTGATCGCCGAGCACCATCAACGCGCTGCTCCGCTGCGGCTGGGTCGCGAGCACCCGCAGCGCCAGCTCGGCGATCTTGGGATGCGTCGGCTGTGCCTCGACGAGTTCCCAGGCGAGGTCGAGGTCGCGCTCCGCGTCGGCGCTCATCGCATGCCTCGCTTGACCCGGTATGCCCGGAGCTGGTCGAAGGTTCCGTCGTCGACGCCGTATTCCAGAACCGGCGCCACCTGGTCGAACCAGGACGTCGTGGACGGGGTGATGCCGCCGACCGCGGCCAGCAGCGCGTCGGTGGTGACCGGCACCAGCTCACCCTTGCCCAGCGACTCGACCATCGCCTGCTGCAGCACGGTTGTCGTCAGGTGGCCGAGGTCGGCACCGGAGAACCCCTCGGTCGCCGCCGCGACGGCCACGACGTCGACATCGTCGGCGGGTTTGCCGTCAAGAGCGCCCTGGACGATCGCCGCCCTGGCGACCGCGTCGGGTGGCAGTACCAGCACGGTCTTGTCGATCCGGCCAGGTCGGCGCAGTGCGGAGTCGATGTCCCACGGCCGGTTCGTCGCGGCCAGGAAGTACACCCCGTCGTTCGCTCCGGCCATGCCGTCGAGCTCCTCGAGAAGCTGAGTGACGAGCATCCGCATCGCGTGCGATCCGCCTCCGCCGGAGGTACGCCGTCCACCGAGCGCGTCGAATTCGTCGAAGAAGATCACGCACGGGGTCGCCGCGCGGGCATGGCGGAACACGCTCTGGATCGCCTTCTCGCTCTCCCCGATCCACTTGCTGAGCAGGTCCGCGAGCGTCACGTGGAGGAAGGACGCGCCGAGATCGCCGGCGATCGCCCTGGCGATGAACGTCTTGCCGCACCCGGGCGGGCCGTACATCAGCAGCGACCCGCCCGGCTTCTGCCCGAACGCCGCCGCCAGCGCCGGGTTGCGCAGCGGAGCGAGAAACGCGGTGTCCAGGTGCTGCTTGACCTCGGCGAGACCCGCGACGTCGGCCAGCGTCACCGCCGGGCGCTCGGCATCCCACAGCGACGACGGCACAGTGGAGCTGTCCTGGTCCTCCTCGGCCGGGGCCGGAACCGGGTTCGAAGTTCGCAACCGCGCCGCCATCAGCCGGGCGCGCAGGAGCCGGGCCCGCGCCGGATCGCCGCCGCGGGCCTCGAACGCGGCCAGTTCGGTGGCGGCGCGGTCCGGGTCCTGTTCCAACAGCAGCGTGACGAAGTCCTCGCGCAGTGCCAGATTGCCGGGGTCGGCCGCCACCTCGCGCGCGATCACCTCGACGAAGCCGTCGTCCGGAGTGTCACCGTTCACGGCGCGGTCCCTTCGATCCAGCCTTTGAGCAGCCCCAGGTTCGCCAGCGGGATGTAGTGGCCGATCCGCGGATGGTCCAGCGTCACACCGAAGACGCCGGCCTCGCCGAACGAGGCGACGTAGTCGATCGCGGCAGGCATCGGCACCCCGAACAAGGGCACCGTGCCTCCCTCCGGATCGGCGAGGCCGAGGCCCCGGGCGGCTTCGTTCGCACGCGCGGCGCTGCTGTAGAGGCAGATCATCGGCCCCTGCTCGGCGGCCACCGCGTACGGACGGGGCCGGTCGGCCGGGCCGCGCGCGATGAAGAAACAGTGCTCCAGCGAAGTCGCCTGGCGCCACAACGCGATCTGCGCCGTCGTGTCCCCGGCGGGAGCCGCTTTGACCGCCTCGTCGAGGCGATCCAGCTCCGCGACCATCTCGGGGCTGTTGTCTCTGGTCATTCGGTTCTCTCTCGTCCGGGCTGCCGTTACGTCCGTTTCCAGAGCAGAGAAAACCATCCCGTCGATCGAGGCGGACAGGCGGCCGTCCTTGTCCGCATGATCCCTGTCAAGGACAACGGAAACGGCGGCAACCGAGCACGGTCTCGCCGTGTCAGGCCGAAGTGGACCGGGTTCGTCGTTCGCCGGATTCGCGGGTGGCGGGCTGTTAGGGTCCGGCCATGCGAATGTGGTGGTGTGGCCTGGTCCTGGGCGCGGTGGCGCTGCTCGGCGCGTGCGCCGGGGGCGGATCGGGGAGCGGCAGGGTGGCGCCCTCGACGACGGTGACGACCCCGACGACAGCGCTTCCGCGGCCGACCCCGGTGACCACCACGACGCAGACGACGCCGCCGACGCCGGAGACGACCCGGACCACGACTCACCGCACCACGACGACTGCGAAGCGTACGACCGCGAAGCGTACGACGGCCCCGCGTCACACTTACACTCGGAGACGTTGAGGGTTCACTTGGCCGGAGTCCGCGCCCCGTAAGGCAAATGTGTCGTGTTCCTGGGCGAGACCAGCGGCGGGGCGAAGGCTCTCTTCGCTGCGTCTGATGCGGTGATGGGCTCCTTCGGACCTGGCGTGTCGTGAAGGGTCCCTTTGAGACGTTCACCGTCTCAAAGGGACCCTTCACGACATCCCTGCGGGCCGCGATCACTCGTGTGAGCGCCTGGCTGGAGTCCTTCACACCCCTCGGCTCTAGCGGTCTTTACTGTGGCCACCGGTCGTGTCCTTTGCCCCGGCTCGACGAGTCCAAAGGCACGTGGCTGCCGGCCGAGCACTACCGGCGGCATCCCGGAGTCAGGCCGGGTGGCGGTTCGAGACCCGGAGTGAGAGGCCTTTTCGGCAGATTGGTCTCTTGGTGGCCTTCGCGGCGTGCTTCTGGGCTGGCCCGCGAGAGGGGGTCGTGAGTGGCAAGGAGGGTTCTATTGAGGGGCAAGGCAAACGTGGCTGGATCGCGCCGTGGTCCGATGCCCCCAATGTGGCATTGGGGACGCTGACCGTCCCCAATGCCACATTGGGGGCATGCCCGGCTTCCGACTCCCCGCACACACCGCCTGGGGGTGACCAGCCTCCTCAAGCCCACCGGAAGTCCGCTGTTCCACCTGCTGTCCGGGAACCTCAGCCACCAGATCGAGCACCACCTGTTCCCGGACATCCCGTCCCGCCGTTATCCGCGGATCGCGGCCGAGGTGCGGGACATCTGCGAGAAGCACGGCCTGCCCTACAACACCGGTTCCCTGTCGAAGCAACTCGGCTCGGTCGTCCGCAAGATCTTCCGCCTCGCTTTGCCATGATCGAACGGCCGCCCACGCCTCGCGGACCTCGTTGGGCGCGACCGGCCGATCCGGCGCCGAAGACAGGACCTCCCCGGCGTCGGTCCCAGGGTGTGGCGCGAGCGTGTCGACGGCGGGTCGCAGTAGTGTGGAGGTGAATGGGGGGAGGAGGGTTCCATGGGTCTATGACGATCGACAGCAACAGAAACCTCTGTCGCCGCCGGAACTGCGACGATGCCGAGTTCTGGCTGGGTTTGTGTGTCCAGGACTGGGTGCGGTGGCAGGACGGCTTGGCCGCCCTCGACCTGCCGGACGACGAGAGACCGGCGCCGCCTCGCAGCGTGTTCGTCGCCCCGATGCACGCGGACAGCGTGTCGCGGCGGGTGATGGCGACGGGTTGACGCTGCCTCGCCGGGTGAGGCGCCGAAGAGCCGTCACCGAGAAGCGGCTTCGTTCAGTTCAGCTCGGGAGTACGGCTCGCGGTGCGGTGTAGCGCGGCGAGCTGGAGGCCGAGTACCACGCCGACGCCGATGGCCGCGGTGGAGACGATCGCTTCGGCCACGGCGGTCCAGGAGCCCGGGACTTGAGCGAATACCTGTGACAGGCTCAGGTACATCGCCGGTCCCGGCAGCACGGCGCCGGTCAGCCCGGGAATGGTGACGACGGCGGTCGGCACCTTCAACGTCCGCGCGGCCGCGCCTGCCAGGACACCGAGCACCGTCGTCGCGAGAAAGATCGACAGCGGAGCGGCAAGGCCGAGTATCGAGTGGCCTGCCCGGTTCACCAGGGACGTGACGACTCCGGCGCCGCAGGCCAGCGGCCACCACCGTACGGGCGTCCCCATCAGGATGGCGTTGCCCAGCGAACCGACCAGCGCCGTCAACGGCACCAAGGCGAGAGGTAACGCCGCGAGCTGGACCCGGCCCGCCTCCCCGAGGATGTCGAGGTCGTTGGCCACCGACACCACGACCATGACCCCGGTGACGATCGCGCCGGTCAGCAGCAGGACCGTGACCATGCGCGCGGCGGCCATCAGGTGGTAGTCGCCGACCGCGTCTTCCACCAGGGACACCAGCGACAGGATCGGCAGCAACAGCACGAGGTTGGCCGCCGAGAGGCTCGCGGCCTCGTGCCCGTCGAGCAGGCCGAGCGACAACAGCGAGATCGCGGTGACGAGTACGGTGCTCGCTTTGGCCGCGACCTGGAAGAACTCGGCGATGCCGATCGTTCCGAGCGCCCAGCCGACGCGGTTGGCGAGAACGAACAACGCGGCCGCGACCACCGCGGCGAGGACGGTGCCGTTCGCCTGCAGGCAGATCATCGCCGCGAGGAGGCATCCGCCGAGCAAGCTGATGTACCACGGCCAGGTCGGGCCCGCCGCGGCGAGCTTGCGAACCGCACGCTCGGCTTCGTCAGGGGAGATCGCGCCGATGCCGGCACGGACCGCGAGCGCTTCCAGGTCGCCCATCCGGCCGATGTCGCGGGTGTCGTTCGCCTCGATGCTGCCCAGCAGCACCACCGGCTCGCCGCCGCCGCTCGGGCAGTACTGCAGATGGATCGCCCGTACCCCGACCGAGATCCGCGGATCCTCGATGCCGCCCGCACTCGCCAGCCGGCGAACCGTGCGGACGACGACCGCGGTCTCGATACCCTGGCGGAACATCTGCATCGCCACGTCGAGAGCGAAGGCCAGCACACGCCGGGCCCGCGCCCGCTCGTCCTCCGACATGGCCGGAACTGTAAGGGCGCCGACCGGTCCGGAACGCGATCGCGAGCGGCACGGTCGCGCGGCTTGACCCGATCGGGTTCGTTCCCGGACGTGAAGCCTCGAAGCCGGAGACCGAGGCCTTCGGGGCGTCAGATTTTGCGTCCGACGCCGGCGTAGACGTCGTCTGGTTCGATGTCGCGGAAGCCTGGTTCCGGTCGCCACAGTGGTGCGCTCACCACACCGGGATCGATCAGCTCCAGTCCGTCGAAGAGGGTGACGACTTCGTCATAGGGGCGGAAGTACATGGGGTCCCGGCTGTTCTTCATCGCGTCGGTGACCGCTGCCATTTCGAGGGGCGCGTGGTCGGCGGTCAGATGCGACAGCGCGACCAGGCTGCCGGCCGGCAGCGCGTCGCGGTAGTGGGTGACGATCTCGGCGGGACGCAGGCTGTCCGGGATGAAGTGGAACACGGCCACCATGAGCAGCCCGATCGGCCGGTCGAAGTCCAGCGAAGCCCGCACCGCCGCGGAGTTCAGGACAGTCTGGGGCCGGCAGAGGTCTGCTTCGACGACGGTGGCGTTCGGGTTGCCGTCGAGGATGAGGCGGCTGTGCGCGACGGCGACCTTGTCGTAGTCGACGTAGACCACCTGGCATTCGGGGTGCACATCTTGCGCGATTTCGTGCACGTTGCCGACAGTCGGTATTCCCGAGCCCAGATCGAGGAACTGGGTGACGCCCTGCTCGACCATGTACCGCACGGCGCGGCGAAGGAACGCACGGTTGGACGCGGCGACCCGACGGCCTGAGGGGAGGACGGCCATGACCTTTTCCCCGACGGCACGGTCGGCGTCGAAGTTGTGATTGCCGCCGAGCAGCCAGTCGTAGACCCGTGCCGCACTGGGCACTCGGACGTCGACACCCTCTGGAACCCGTTCGCCCGACACGGACATCCGCACCTCGCAACGTCTTGATCGTGGTCCACCGTCGTCACCGGTACGGTACCGACTTCGATGCCGGCTCGGTGATCGATTCGAGTTCGGCGAAAGTCCGTGTGGCCTTGGCTCGCAGCGATACACTCTGCTGTGTGGGGCGGGATGTTCGTGAGCTGCGGAGTGCGTGGACCAGCTATCAGCGCCACGCGTTCCACGAGCCGTCGACGGCGCTCGCGCCATGGGTGGAGCGGTACTGGGAGGCTCGCTGGGACTACGCCGAGCCCTACCGGCAGAAGATCGTGCCGTACCCGAACGTGCACCTGTCGTTCAGCGGTGGCCGCGCAAACGTCAACGGCGTGTGCGGCGGCTACCAGATCAAAGTCCTCGAGGGCCGCGACCACGTCTTCGGCGTCGCGTTCCGGCCGGGCTGCTTCCGCCCGTTCCTCGGCGCCTCCGTCTCGACGATCACCGACCGCGTCGTCCCGGCGACCGAGGTGTTCGGCCCGGACCTGCCCACGACGCTCGACGTGCCGACCGTGGAAGCGTTCCTGCTGAAACACCTGCCGGACGACGACAGCCGGGTGCGCCAGGCGGTGGCCGCGGTCGAGCTGATCGCCAAGGACAAGGCCGTGACCAGGGTCGAACGGCTGGCCGTCGAGCTGGGACTGAGCGTGCGGGGGCTGCAACGGCTGTTCGCGGAGTACGTCGGCATCGGGCCCAAGTGGGTGATCCGCCGCTACCGCCTGCACGAGGTGACCGCACGCATGGCCGCCGGTGGCGTGATCGACTGGGCCGCGCTGGCGGCGGACCTCGGATATGCCGACCAGGGCCACTTCATCCGCGACTTCAAGAGCATGTTCGGCGAGCCACCGACCTGGTACGCGCAACGGTATTAGTCCGAGTGCGAGCCGGAGTGGGATCGCCAGGGGCCTGGCGCGCTCTTGACCGTCCACAAGGGACGCTATCGCCGGACGCACCGATCAACGTGAGTGCCGACCCGCGCGCTGGGGGTGTGCCGGAGGCAGGTACGTGGAACCGGGATCCGGCGGGAGTGCCGCGACAGCCCGGTTCTCACGGTTCAGCACGTTCAGCAGCGGTCCCGCCATGGCCGTGGTCAGTAGCGCCATGAGCACCATGAGCGAGAACAACCCTTGGTCGATGACGCCGAGCTGAAGGCCCACGGTGAGCACGATCAATTCGGTCAGGCCGCGGGTGTTCATCAGGGTCGCGAGTATGGTCGCCTGCCGCCACGGGATCCGGTGCAGGCGCGCGCTCGCGATGGTTCCGGCGAACTTCCCGCCCACGGACAGCAGCACGATCAACCCGAGTTCGACCAGGTTGGCCACCGCTATCGTGGACAGATCCACGTTCAATCCCGCGACGACGAAGTACACGGGCAGCAACAGCACGCCGCTGATTCTCTGCACGCCTTCCCAGCCGTCGCCGGGAAGGTGTCCGTGCTCGTCTCGCGGCATCACCAGGCCGAAGAGAAACGCGCCGAAGATGAAGTGCAGCCCGATCCACTCGGTGGCCGCCCCGGACAAAAGGAGCCCGGGGATCGCCACCACGAGTAAGCGGCCGCGAGAGTGGTCGGTTCGCATCGCCCTGCCCACGCTGCGCAGTAGCGGTCGCACCACGAAGAACATGATGGCGCCGAACGGAACGGCGAGCGCGATTCGCCAGCTCTGCTCGTGACCGCCACCCACCAGTGTCGCGATGAACGCGAGGACGGACCAGGCGACGAGATCCGCCACCGCCGCGGCGGACAGGGCGAGCACGCCGGTCGGGGTACGGCTCAATCCCCGGTCGGCGAGGATGCGCGCGAGCACCGGAAACGCGGTCACCGACATGGCCGTGCCGACGAACAACGCGAACGCCAGGCCGTTGGTGGTCGGATGGCGGACGACAAGATACGTGGCCAGTGCGCAACCGAACGCGAACGGCACCACGACGGAGCTTATCGAAACCGTGACCGCGGCGAGCCGGTTTCCGCGTAACAGCCGGCGATCCACCTCTGTTCCCACCGCGAACATGAACAACGCGATGCCGATGTTCGCCAAGGTGCCGAGCAGTGGCCGGATTTCGTCGGGGAACAGGGAACCGGAGAGTGCCCCGTCGAACAGTGTCGGTCCCAGCAGTATGCCGACCGCGATCTCGCCGATCACCGCGGGTTGATTCATTCGTCTCGCCATGGCGCCGAATATCTGGGCGGCCGCGACGATGACGGCGAGTGCGAACAGAACGTGGAGCATCAAATCGGGTTTCACGATCTCAATTCCCCTGTCCTGCGGTACTCATGGCAGTGCCCTGCGAAGGCGGCCGGGAAGTGCCCGAGCGGATCGGGCACTTCCCGGCCGCGTGGCCTACGGTGCGACAGGGTCGCCAGATGCTCGAAGATTGCCGAGGTAGGGGTGCCATACGTGGCCTGGGTCCTGCTCGACCTCGGCCACGACCTCGCGCATCGCGGCCAGCGCCTTGGGGTTCTCTTCGTACATGTCACCCTGTAGCAATTGCAGGACGTCGAGCCGATAGCGGGGATCCTGAACGAAGGCCCCGAACAGGATGTTCAACCGGTAGTAGATCGAGATGAATTCGTACCAGTTGCGCGTCCCCAGCTTCTGCAGGCGCTCGTACTCGCTGAACTGACTGCGATCGAACTTGTCCGCCTTGAAAGCGGCGGAAATCTCCTGACAGGCCAGCCGGGCGGTGTTCATGGCGATACTGACCCCGCTGGAGAAGATGGGATCGACGAAGCGGGCCGCGTCCCCGATCATCACGTAGCGGTCACCGGCGACCTGTTTCATCGAATAACTGTAATCGCCCTCCGCCTTGAAGGGGCGAATCTGCTCGGCCTTTTTCAGTTCTGTGGCCAGGTCGGGCCGGGTCTTGACGAATTTCCAGAAGAACTTCTCCCGGTCCACGTTCGCGTCGGCGAACTGCTTCTTCTGGGTCACCACACCCACGCTGGTGATGGTGTCCGTGATGGGAATCTGCCAGACCCAGGTGTCGGTGATCGGCAGGAAGTGGATGAGGATGTTGTCGACTTCCTTCGGGCCGGCGGCCAGCGCGTGCCGGTCCAGGTTCTCGAACCAGCTGTGGATCGCATACTGGTTGAAGACCGAGTCGGGGACCTTGGTCTTCAGCTGACGGCCCATCAGTGTCTGCCGCCCCGACGCGTCGACGAGCATGCGGGCGCTGAACTCGACCGATCGGCGGCCCATCTTGGTGTGGACCACGACGTGGCCGGGGTCGTCCAGGTCCACTCGCTGCACGTGGACTCCCTGGAATACCTTCGCACCAACGGTTTCCGCGTGCTTGAGCAGGATGAGATCGAATTTCGCGCGGTCCACGTGGTAGGTGTACGGACGGTCGACGCCCTCCTGGTCCCGTTCACCGAACTGCACCTCGGCATGGCCGTCAAAGTCGAACGTCAACGCGGGGTTGTTCAGCTGGGAGTGCAGGCCGGGAGTCGTCCACGACGCGCCGTACTTCTTCGGGAAGCCGGCCTGGTCGACCTCCGCCATCACGCCGGTCTCCAGCATGACCCGCGTGGTGGCGGGCACGAGGGACTCGCCGACATGCTGCCGAGGGAAGGTCTCGCTTTCGAAGACCGCGACGGACAGGCCGTCCATCGCGAGGTACGCGGCGGCGGTCGATCCCGCGGGCCCGCCACCCACGATGATCACATCGAAATCCGTGGTCATTTCTGGTTACTCCTCTTGTGAGGTCCGGTCGGATACGGGATTGGCGTGTTCAGCAGGCTCTGCGCAGCAGGAGACATCCGACGCTGCCGTCGCGCCCGAGTGAGGTGACCAGGCCCAGCCGCTCGGCCGGATGGTCCGCGCCGGACCAGCGGGCGAGCAGTGCGGCCGCCTGCAGGGCCCCACTGGCGCTGAAGCACTCACCCAACGCGTCGGACACCCGGACCGTCGTGGGCAGCGTGCCAAGGGCGAGCCGCACACCCTGTTCCTCGATCCGCCGGGCGCCTATCTGCGCACCCGCGCCGAGTGACACGACGTCGATCTCCTCGGCGCGCAACTCGTGGCGGGCCAGCAGACGGCCGATACACCCGGCGATCCCGGCGGCCAGGCTGGTGCGTTCGCCGCGCGCGCCGCAGTAAGCGGTCGCCGCGCCGAGGGCCTCGGCCATGATCGGCCTGCCGTTCGTCACAGCCTTGTCTTCGAGGACGAGGATCGCGCATCCTTCGCCGAGAGCGGCATCCGCTCGCAGGAGTCCGGACTTGTACCAAGCCCACGCCATGTGCGGGGTCAGCTCTTCGATGCCGCCTGCGAGCATGCTCGTCGCGTGACCGTTGTGTATCGCGTTCAGCGCGTAGCGCACGGCCGAGGTGCTGGAGACGTGGCCTCCCGCCAGTGTGGAGTTGACGCCCTTCAGGGAGTTCCAGATCGCCATCTGGCCCGCGCAGGAATTGAGGACGGTGTTGGGGAAGCGGGACGGTTCGATCATGTACGGCTCGTCCTGCACCAGCGTGTCCGTGGCGATTTCGGCGAGGCTGGCGATGCTGCCGGTGCTCGTTCCCAGCGACACGCCCGTGCGGGGGCGCAATTCGCGCTCCTCGGACCGCCCGGCGCTGTCCAGCGCCGCCTTGGTCGCGATCAGCGCGATGCCGACCATGCGGTCGAGCCTGCGCGTTCCCTTTCTGCCGACATGGTCGCGCAGGGACAGCTCCGGCAAGGTACGCAGAGCGAGTGGTGGATAGGCCTCGGCGTCGGATCCCGGTTCGACCTGGGACATCGACGGGGTCCGCATCAGCTCGCGTAACCCGGCCAGGCCGACGCCGGCGGGTGACACCACGCCGCAACCGGTGATGGCGATCGGCCGGTGGATCCCGGTACCGGTCACGAGACCCTCCCCAGGACGGTGATCGCGTTGTTCCCACCGAAGGCGAAGCCATGGTTGAGGGCGATCCGTGGATTCGCGGCGCGGGCCACGCCGGGCACGACGTCCAGACCGGGGCCCAGCGCGGGGTCGAGCTGTTCGAGATTCGCCGTGGGTGGCAGGAAACCGTCGTACAGCGCCTTACAGGTGATCACGGCGCCGAAGCCGCTCGCGGCGCCCATGGTGTGGCCGAGCATGGACTTGATCGAGCTGATCGGCGGGATCCGGTCCCCGAACACGGAGCGAACGGCGGCGATCTCGGCCGCGTCGTTGACCGGCGTTCCGGTGCCGTGGGCGGAGATGTAGTCGACGTCTTCCGGGCCGATCGCGGCTGACGCCAAGGCCGCCTCGATGCAGCGCGCGAGGCTCTCCTTGTCGGGGTGCACCATGTGGTTCGCATCGCAGTTCACGCCGTAACCGAGCACCTCGGCGTAGATCCGCGCACCGCGGTCGAGGGCCTGTTCCAGCGGTTCCAGCAGGAGGCTGGCCCCGCCCTCACCGGTGATGATCCCCGCACGACCGACGTCGAAGGGCCGGATCACGTCGTCGGCGAGGGCACCCAGTCGCAGGAACCCCGCGTGGGTGTGGCGATTGACCGAGTCGGCGCCACCGGCGAACATGAAGTCCGCCTCGCCGGTCCGAACCATGTCGTATGCGTAACCGAGGGCGTAGTTGCTCGCCGAGCACGCCGTGGCGATGGTCTGCGCTTCACCGCTGAGGCCGAGTTCGCTGTTCACCGCGCCCGCGACCCGGTTGGCAGGCGCCTGGACGACCAGCCGCGGGTCGATCGTCTTCAACCCGGAGCCGAGCCATTGTTCCGCCAGGCGCTGCTTGACCGCGGATTCACCACTGGTGGTACCGATGACCGACCCGGCGGCGCCGGCGCTGAGCACGTCCGGGTCGACGTCGGCGTCCCGCGCGGCCAGGCGTGCCGCCGACGCCGCGAACAGACCGCTGCGTCCCCATCGGGAGGGGTCGATCTGCTCCAGGATCGTCTCGGGCTCGAAGCCCTGGACCTCGCCGCCGATGTTCTTGGGAAATCGGGTCGTGTCGAAACTCGTGATGGGCGACATGCCGTTACGGCCCGAACGGATCGACTCGGTGAACTCGCCGACGCCGATCCCGACGCTTGAAACCACCCCCAGGCCGGTCACGGCGACTCGCCGGAATCGCTTGTCAGACAACGGGTGCCGTCCCGCTGAACTCGTTGACGACCTCGAAGACCTTGTCCAGGCTCGTCAGCCTGCCGATGTGGTCGGAGGGGATCACGATGCCGAGTTCCCGCTCGAAGCGGGCCACGACCGCGAGCAGGGTCAGCGAGTCCGCGTCGTACTCGTCCTCGAAAGGCGCGGTACTGGTGAGCTCGTCATCCTCGATCTCGAGTTCCTGCACGATGATCGACGAGATCCTGTCTCGCAGGTTTTCAGATGTCTGTGCAACGTGCTGAGTCACCGGATTCTCCCTATTGCGGTCATCTACCGGGAATACTTCAGCGACGCTAAGTCAGGAAATGGCACGCTGGCAATTCCGGTGCTCCCAAAGGGGTAGCGCGCCCGTCGGAAAGTGGTACGTCAGGCGCACCGACGGACCACGTCGTAATCTCCCTTGGAGGGGGAGTGCGCGAGTTTTATCCGCGATTGATGTCACTTTGACGTGTGCCGCGTATGAATTGCCGGGCAGAAACGAACTTTCTTCCCTCAGAAACCGGAGAAGAGGATGTCTGTGCCCGAGCACGGCGTTAGTGAAGTCGACGACCGCCCGGCGCTGAGCTTCCAGCGGACGGTGGACCGCTCGCTGGTGCATCGAACGGCCGTCGCCGAGGTCTTCGTGGTCGACTCGATCGCGACCGGCGACCAGCGGTGCGAGGTCGGTGCGCAACTCCCGCTGACTCACGGCTACTACAGCGACCACCTTGCCGAACCCGCCCGCTACGACCCCATCCTGCTCCTTGAAGTCTGCAGGCAGGCGGCCATCTACGGGTCTCACGCGATCGTCGGCGTTTCCCTGGGCACGGCGATGATCATCGACTCGTTCACGTTGCGGCTGCACGCCGACGGACTTCGCACCGGCAGCAGGCCGGGCGACCTCGTGCTCAGCACCACGTACCGCGGCGAGCCGACCAAGCGGGGGCGGGTCCGCAATGCGGGCGTCAGCCAGGAACTCATCCTCGACGGCACCGTCGTGGGCAGGCATGAGATGAACCTCACCGCCGTGCGCGACAGCGAACTGGAGGCCCTGCGCAAGCACCAGCGCGGCGCCGCCCCGCCGAGCACGGCCGACTATCGGGGACACGCGAGCGGGCATCCGGTCCCGCCGCATCTGGTCGGCAGGCGGGATCCGCGCAACGTGGTGCTCGCCGGCCTGCGGCGCGGTGACGGCGGCATCACGGCCACCGTGTCACCGTATTTCGGGAACAATGCCCTTTTCGACCACGATTACGACCACCTGCCCGCGATGGTGATCGCGGAAGCAGCACGGCAGGCGGCCACGGCGACGGTGGACGACGGTACCGGCGCGCTCGTCCGGAACCACGTGATCACCGGGATAACCGCCTCCTTCGAGCATTACGCCGAGCTGGACGAAAAACTCGTCGTCAGCACGTCCACCCGTGTGAAACCGGACGGCGCGAACACCGTGGACGTCACCTTTTCGCAAGGCTCGTCAAGAGTCGCGGAGATCTCCTTGGAGATTGTTTCGCGCCACGGTGGTGAATGACGTGGGCCGGCGGATATCGGCGGTGTGGACTGATTTCGGCGGGGTGCTCACTCCTCCGCTCAGCCACACCATGAGCAAGTTCTGCACCACGATGAAGCTCGATCCCGCGGCGGTGATGGACGCGGTCGGCAAGGTCACCCGGACCTACGGCACGACCGACATGATGGAGCCGCTGGACACCCCGCTGGTGACCGAGGCCGAGTGGCTCGCACAGGTGGACGTGGTGTTGCGCGAGGACCACGGCGTCTCCACCCACCTGACCACGCTGGCCGATATCTGGTTCGACGGCAGGGAAACCAATCACGAGTGGGTGCGGGCTCTGCGCGGGTTCTCCGCGGCGGGCTTGTTCGTCGGGTTGATGTCGAACATGGTTCCCACCTGGGACGCCCACTGGCGGCGCATGGTGCCCGTTTCGGAGCTGTTCGACGACGTCCTGCTCTCGTTCGAGGTCGGTTGCCGCAAGCCCGACCCCGCCATGTTCCAGCTCGCGGCCCAGCGTGCAGGGGTACCCGCGGGCGAGTGCCTGCTCGTGGACGACCTGGAACACAACTGCGCCGGAGCGCGCGAGGCCGGCTGGCACGCGGTTCTGTTCGACGACGCGGCAGGCGCACTTGCCGAGATGACACCTCTGATCACCACGCGGGAGCTCGCATGACACGTTCAGTACTCATAACCGGTGGCAACCGGGGAATCGGCCTGGCCATCGCGGAGGCGTTCGCCGCGGCGGGCGACAAGGTCGCCATCACCTACCGCACCGGCACGCCTCCGCCGGGGTTCTTCCCGGTGCGCTGCGACGTGACCGACACCGACTCCGTGAACGACGCGGTCGAGCAGGTCACCGCCCAGCAAGGGCCGGTGGAGGTCATGGTTTCCAACGCCGGGACGATCAACGACGGACTGCTGCTGCGCATGTCCGACGCCGACTTCCTGCAGGTGCTGGACACCAATCTGCTCGGTGCGATGCGCCTGACCCGTGCGGTCGTGCCGGGCATGGTCGCCGCTCGATGGGGACGGTTGATCTACGTGTCGTCGGTGACCGCGCTGCTCGGCGCGCCAGGCCAGGCCAATTACGCCGCCTCCAAGGCAGGTCTGATCGGCCTCGCCAGGTCCGTCGCGCGGGAGCTGGGCTCCCGCCGCATCACGGCCAATGTCGTGCTGCCCGGTCTGGTGGACACGGACATGACCAAGGGCATCACCGACCAACGGCGCGCACAGATCCTCATTCAGACCGCGCTCAACCGCGCCGGTACCCCCGAGGAGGTCGCCGCCGCCGTCACTTTCCTCGCCGGCGAGAACGCCGGCTACATCACCGCCGCCCTGTTGCCCGTCACCGGCGGTGCGGGCACCGGAAACTGATCGGAAGACAAGGTGAATGGGAATGTGTGAAGAACTGGTCTTTCGAGCCCGGCAGGCGGATTCCAGCCGGGAGCCGGACGCCGGAGCCGGTGTTCCGACGGCCGCGCGGAGGCAGGGGTGAGCATCGACGAGGCCGCCAGGGCTTCCGTCTCGACCGGTGCGGCGGCCGACGTCACCTTCCGCGCCCAGGTCGCGGAGCTGGCGCGCATGAAGGAGGCGCTCAACGCCGGTCCGGGGCCGCAGGCCACCCAGCGGCAACACGACAAGGGAAAGCAGACGGCACATGAGCGGATAGCCGCCTTGCTGGACGACGACTCCTTCGTCGAGATCGAAGGGTTCCGGCGTCATCAGGCGACCGGATTCGGGATGGAGCACAACCGGCCGCACGGAGACGGGGTGATCGTCGGCTGGGGCACGATCGAAGGCCGCCAGGTTTTCTTGTACGCCACCGACTTCAGGGTGTTCGGTGGCTCACTGGGCGAGGCACACGCGGCGAAGATCCACAAGGTGATGGACCTCGCGCTGGCCACGGGAGCACCGTTGATCGCGCTGAACGACGGGGCGGGCGCCCGGATCCAGGAAGGGGTCGGCGGGCTCGCCGGATACGGCGGGATCTTCCAGCGCGCGGTGCGCGCCTCCGGGGTCATCCCGCAGATCAGCGTGATCCTCGGCCCGTGCGCGGGCGGGGCGGTGTACGCGCCCGCGCTCACCGACTTCGTGTTCATGGTGCGCGGCACCGCGCAGATGTTCCTCACCGGTCCGGAGGTCGTGCACGCGGTGACCGGCGAGCAGATCACCCATGAGGAGCTCGGTGGCGCCGGAGTGCACGCGACCAGTTCCGGCGTGGCGACGTTCGTGTCCGAAGACGAACGTTCGTGTCTGCGGGACGTGCGCTATCTCGTCTCACTGCTGCCATCGAACAACCACGAGGCGCCGCCGTCCGCGTCGACCGCGGGCGTGCCGGAGGCCGACGGCGAGCGGCTGCTCGACATCGTCCCGGCCAATCCACGCTTGCCCTACGACATGGTGCGGGTCATCGAGGAACTGGTGGATCACGGGGACTTCCTCGAGATGCACGAGACCTGGGCGAGCAACATCATCTGTGGTCTCGCCCGCATCGGCGGCGAGGTGGCCGGGATCATCGCGAACCAGCCCGCCGTCTTGGCGGGCGTGCTCGACATCGCGGCGGCGCAGAAGGCCGCACGGTTCGTGCAGACCTGCGACGCGTTCAACATTCCGCTGATCACTTTGGTGGATGTGCCGGGATTCCTGCCCGGCTCGCGGCAAGAGCACGACGGGATCATCCGGCACGGTGCGAAGCTGCTGCACGCCTATTGCGCCGCTACCGTGCCGCGCGTCCAGGTCATTCTGCGCAAGGCGTACGGCGGCGCGTACATCGTCATGGACTCGCGTTCGATCGGCGCGGACCTCTCTTTCGCCTGGCCGATCAACGAAGTCGCGGTGATGGGCGCCGAGGGCGCGGCGAACATCATCCACCGCAAGGCGATCGCCGCCGCACCGGACCCGGACGCGGAACGGCAGCGGCACATCAAGGAGTACCGCAGCGAGCTGATGCACCCGTACTACGCCGCGGAGCGCGGGCTGGTCGACGACGTCATCGATCCGCGCTCAACGCGACGTGTACTCATCCGGTCGCTCGCGGCGCTCCGCCGCAAACGGATGCCGAACGTGGACCGCAAGCACGCGAATCCGCCCTTCTGATCTCGGGCCGATGCTGGAGAGGAAGTCAGGAATGGATCTTCGAATCGTCGGCGGACAGCCCGACGACACGGAAATCGCCGCACTCGTCGTCGCACTGAGCGTGGTGTCGCGCGAGCCGGACAGGTACCGGCCGGCACGCGAGCCGCGGCCCGGGTGGGACGGCCGCACCGGAACCTGGTCACCCACGAGCGAAGGGGAGTCGTTTCATGGCTGACGCCGCCGTCGTCGACGCCATCGGTCATTTTCTGCCCGAAGGCCGGGAAACGAATGAGGAACTGGCGAGTCGCATCGACACCAGCGACGAGTGGATCAGGACCAGGACCGGTATCGCCGCCAGGTCCCGCGCGGACGCCGACCAGCCGACTTCGGAGCTCGCGACTTCGGCGGGCCGGGACGCGCTGCGGCGGGCCTCGGTGGACGACGTGGACACCGTCATCGTGGCCACCACGACGCCGGACATGAAATGCCCGGCGACAGCCCCGGTCGTGGCTGACGCGCTCGGCCTGGCAGGCGCGGCGACATTCGACATCAACAGCGCCTGTACCGGGTTCCTCGCGGGCCTCGCCACCGCCTCCGGGCTGATCGCCACCGGTAACGCCCGCTCGGTGCTGCTGATCGGGGCGGAGAAGTACTCGTCGATCATCTACCCGTACGACCGTGGCACCGCACCCATCTTCGGTGACGGCGCCGCGGCCATGGTGCTGCGCCCGGGCACCGCGCGGGAGTGGGGATCGATCGGCCGGGTGCACCTCGGCTCCGACGGCGGTTTGTGGAGCCTGGCCCATGTGCGCACCGGCGGCAGCCAGTACCCGGTCGCCTCGGACGATCCGCACGACCCCTATCTGCGGATGGACGGCCGGGCGACCTACCGGCACGCGGTGGAGCGGATGACGCAATCCTGCGTGCAGGCACTCAAGCACGAGGCGCTCACCGCGGAAGCGGTCGATCTCCTGGTGGCACACCAGGCCAATGCGCGGATCCTCCGTGAAGTCGCGCGAGAGCTCGAAATACCACCGGAGCGGGCACTCGTGGACCTCACCGACGTCGGTAACACAGCGGCCGCGTCGATCCCGCTCGCGCTGAGCCGGGCGCAGCAGCGCGAGGACCTGCGGGGCGGCGAAACGCTGTTGCTGACGGCGTTCGGTGCGGGAGCCAGCTGGGGCGCGACGGTGTTGCGGTGGCCCGCACTCGGAACGGCGAACTAGGAAGGGTGAAACGGATGAACGAGATCACTGTCACCGAGGTGTGCGAGTTCCTGCGCGGCCTCGCCGAGCGGCTGGACCTCGATCTGGACGGCGTGGAGATCACCGCGGCGTCCTTGCTCGAGGAAGACCTGGAGATGGACTCACTGAACCTGATGGACTTCCTGGTCCTGCTGGAGCGCAGGTACCAGGTCAAGATCACCGACGAGAACCTGCGCGAGGTCGAGACGGTCGCCGATGTGGTGGCCCTGCTCAACGAGCTGACCCGGGCGAGCACGGTGGCGAACTGGTGACCGTGGTAGCGGAGACGGCGCGATTCTGCGCGGACGTGCTCACCTGTGCGGCACGTCCGGACGGGGACACCGTGTACGACGACGCGCATCCCCTCTGGCAGAAGTTCGTCGCGGCGGGGCTCGCGAACTGGTGGTTACCCGAACGGTACGGCGGCCGGGCGGTCTCGCTGGGGGATTCGGTCGAGATCTCGGCGCGGCTGTCCTATCACGATCCGGGCTTCGCGTTCAGCGCGTTTCTGCCGATACTGGGTTCGCGAATGCTCGAGTTCTTCGGTAGCGCCGAATTGGCCCGGCGATACCTGCCGGAGCTGAGCAGCACGGGATCCTTCTGCGCCACACTGGGCAGCGAGGCCAGGGCCGGCAGCGAACTCGCGAACACCGAGACGACGTTCCGGCGGCACGGGAACAGCTTGGTGATCAACGGACACAAGCAGTTTTCCACGAACCTGGCCTCTGCCCGCTTCTGCCTCGTTCTCGCGCGCAACGCCGACGACGAGCGGGACTTCGCGGTGATCCTCGTGCCGGGAGAGGCGGAGGGATTCCGGGTCGAGCATCGCTGGCGGATGTCCGGCCTGCTGGGCACCGGCACCTATGCGGCCACCTTCACCGACTGTGCCGTGCCCGCGGGCAACGCGCTGAACGGCAACGGCATCCGCGTTCTCGAAGTGGGACTCAACGGGAGCCGGATTCTGATGGCCGCCATGGCCATCGGTATGAGCAGGCGAATCCGTGACCTCAGCATGGAGTACGCGGCCACCAAGCATCTCGGCGGTGCGCCACTGAGCCGCAACGCCGTATTCGCCGCCCGGATGGGCCAGTTGGAAATGGAGCTCGAAACCATCAAGAGCCAGTGCGATCGCGCGGCGCTGGACTACGACGAGCTTTATCAAGGTGCCCGGCCGTCGGAAACGTTCCACGGTAAGGGCGTCCTGAAGTCGGCGGTCGTGGCGAAGATGCACAGTGGCCAGGTGGGCTGGAAGATCGCCGGCGCCGCCTCGGAGGGTTTCGGTGGGCTCGGGTACACCGAGGACCACGAGATCCAGCGTCTGATGCGGGCGATGCGGCACATCTCGATCGTCGAAGGCAGCGACGACGTGCTCCGGGACCTGATCTACGGCCGATACGTCAGGCGCGCCTCGCGGCGTGGGTGAGTCCTGCCGCACCGGCCTCTCTTGCCTGCCAGTCATTCCGACGGATGCGCCCAGGAAACGCGCCGCTCTAGCTTCGGACACAAGCGACTGGACGTTGCGATGACACGGAAAGGTATCCCATGGGTGTGCAGCAGAGCACGACCGCACAGACTCGCGACAGCCTTCTCTTCCTGGGGGAGTTCGCACGTCGTCCACTCAAGACCGCTGCCATCGCGCCGAGTTCTCCGGCGCTGGCGGCCGGCATGGTCGCGCCGGTTCCCGAGAACGGTCAGCCCGTCGTCGTCGAGCTCGGCGCCGGGACCGGCTCGTTCACCAAGGCGATCCAGCACAAACTGCGCGGTCGTGGCAGACACGTGGCCATCGAACTGAACCCGAAGCTGGCCGACCTCCTCCGGCATCGCTATCCCGGGGTCGATGTGGTGTGCGCCGACGCGACCGAGCTGACGGCGGTACTCGAACGGCGCGGTCTCGGTCCGGTGGACGTGGTCGTCAGCGGCCTGCCGTGGGTTTCGTTCCCGACCGAGGCGGGCAGGTCGCTCGCCACGTCGGTGGCCGACTCGTTGTCACCGAACGGGGTTTTCACCCAGTTCACCTACTCGTGGACGAGGTGGGCGAACCCCGCACGGACCAGACTGCAGGCACTGCGCGAACGGTTCGAGGAAGTGGTCGTCAGCACCACGGTGTGGCGCAACCTTCCGCCCGCGGCGGTGTACGTGGCGCGCCGGGCCCGGCGAGCGGAGGCTTGACGACCGGGTCGACGAGAGCGAGTTGTCACTCAGGGTGAGGGGTGTGTGGAAGTAGGGACGTTCACTGTCCCTATTTCCACACACCCCCCCGCCTCCGCGGGTCCGGCCTGTGTGAGCGGACCCCGGTCGGCTCACACAGGCCGGTCCTTCGATCCGGGAGTCCCGCCTGAACCGCCGTGAGGACTTCAGGGCAGGGCGTGCCGGGATCTCCCCAGGACGGTGCCGACGTCCGCGACGATGCTGCGCACCAACGGTTCGGGGTCGTCCTGGAAGTAGAAGTGGCCGCCGGGAAAGGGACGTACACCCAGAAATTCGTTGGTGTGCCGAGACCAGTTCGCCGCGTCGGTGATCCCGGCGACAGGGTCGCGGTCGCCGCAGAACGCCGAGACGGGCCGCGTCAGCAGGCTGCCGTGGCGCGTCGGATGCCAGGTTTCCGCGGCTTCGAGATCGGCGCGTACCAGCGGCTCCACCCGTTGCCAGAGCCACTCGTCGCGCAGCACTCGATCGGGCAACCCGTCCAGCGCGATCAGTTCGGCTCGCAGCTCGGCCGACGGCAGACCATACAGCGGCGGCCGGGTGCGCGTGATCGAGTGGAACGGTCCGGGATGACCGGACACGCCGACCCATTCGGGCTGCGGCAAGCCCGCCGCCTGCAGCACGAGGGCGGTGTCGAAGGCGACCAGGCCACCCATGCTGTGGCCGAACATCGCGTAGGGCGCGGGTCGCTGTTCATCCAGATGGACGGCGAACGCGTCGCTGAGCGTGGTGATGTCCCGAGCGGCGGGATAGGGCGCCTTCGCCCGCCCCGGCGCGATGACCAGCCGGACCTCCCAGCTCTCGGGGAGCAGGGCAAGCCAGGGGCGGAACACGGTGTGCGAACCACCGGCGTGGTGCAACAGGTAGAGCCGCAACTCCGCGTCCGGCACCGGCTTGGGGCACACGATCGTGAGGAGTCCGCCGGTCATGTTGGCTGCCTCAGCACGACAAGCGCGTGGGCGCGCCCCAAGACCTTCTTGGTGCCATGGTGGACGGTCAACCGGATCCGGAACCGGCCGGGCTCCGGCGTTTCGGTGACGGTCCCCCCGACCGACAGGCAGGCGCCTGTGTCATCGTCGGGCACCACCACCGGCTGGGTGAAGCCTGCCCGGCAGTCGAGAACGATCGCCTGCGGCCCGGCCCATTCGACGACCGCGCGGATCGCCAGCCCCAGCGTGAGCATGCCGTGCGCGACCACCCCGGGCAGGCCTGCCTGCCGCGCTCTGCGGTCACTCCAGTGGAGGGGGTTCAGGTCTCCGGACGCGGCGGCGTACCGGATGAGGTCGGACCGGGTGACGGTGAACTGCCGGACCGGGAGGCTGCTGCCCTCGGCGGGCCCGGTCGCCCGCGATGGCGCGGTCATCCCGGCCTCCTGTCCGGCGTTGCGAGCGCGACGATCGTCGACGTCGAGGTGCACACATGGTTGCCGGACCTGTCGCCGATCTCCGTGACCGCGGTGATGACGCCGGCCTTGGCGACCGATTCGTTGTCAGACAGGGAAACCTTCGCGGTGAGGACGTCACCGGAATGAATGGGGCGTGTGTAGGCGAAGCGCTGGTCCCGGTGCACGACCTCGGCCAGTTCCGCGCCGTACCGGGCGAGCGCCGACTCGAGTGCGCGCATCGTCAGCGCCAGTGGAAAGGTCGCGGGAGCTGTCAACTCGCCGTCCAAGCCGTCAGCCGGAAAACCGAGTGCGATAGTGAAATCGCGAATCTGCCTGCGGCTTACCTCGACCTCGAAAGTAGTGACTATCTGGTGTGCGGGTGGATGTTCGTTGGGTTCCACGTTGGCCATTCTACGGACAATTCCGGTGTCGAGAAATGGCCCGATCGACGACTGTCCGCGGCGGCGTGATGTTTCTTTGGAGGTAGGCCGTGGCATCTTCGGATTCGAATGTCCACCGGGTTCGGCGAGACCACTATGCTGATGGACAGTACATACTTCTGGGGAGGAATCGTGCTGCTGAACATCCTCGGTCCGCCGGAATTGTGCGGCCGCCGCCGGAATCTGCAGATCGCCGGCCGCAAACTCGGCAAAGTGGCCGGGCTGCTCGCCGTTCGGGCGAATCAATATGTTTCCACGCAGACGATCAGTGAAGAGTTGTGGGCCGGATCTCCACCGCGCAACGAGCTGACGACGATCCGCACGCACGTGTACAACCTGCGGCGAATGCTGGAGTCGGTACAGGGCGAGCCACCGCAGGCCCGATTGCTGACCCGGCCGATGGGTTATCTGCTCTCGGTTCCCGCCGAGCTGGTCGACGTCGCGGTGTTCAAACACGGCGTGACGCGCGGTCGCGTCCTGCTCGCCGAGGGCCGGAACGCCGAAGCCGCGGACACCTTCCGGGACGCCCTTGCCGTGTGGCGGGGAAGTGCGCTCGCCGGGGTGGCCGCGGGTCCGGTGCTCGCCGGTCACGTCGCCGAGCTGACCGAACGACGCGCGAACGCGCTCGAGTACCGCATCGAGGCGGACCTGCTGGCGGGACGCCACCGTGAGCTGCTTCCCGAGCTGCGGGAGCTTGTCGGTGCCGATCCGCTGAACGAGTGGATGCAGGCCCGGTTGATCGAGGCGCTGGTTCGGCTGGGCCGCTCCGGCGAGGCCCTGCGCAGCTTCCAAGACGCGCGTACGCAGCTCGACGAGCAACTCGGCCTGGAGCCGTCGGTCGAGCTGCGCCGGGCGCAGCACCGGATTCTCGCCGCGGCGCACGGTCAGAGGTAGGCCGGCAGTAAGGACGCCCCTTGGGCTTTGCGCACCGCGTCTATGCGGGAGTTCGCGTCGAGCTTTTCGAATATGTTGCGCAGGTGGCGTTTGACGGTGCCTTCGGTGATGGACAGACGCGAGGCGATCTGCCGGTTGCTGAGTGCCTCGGCGACCAGGTCCAGCACCTCGAGCTCCCGTCTCGACAGCGAGATCGGTCTGTCGGCCGGGTGAGTGCCGTCGCCCAGCCCGCCGGACGTCGCGACGATCACCGCCTGCCCGGCCCGCACACTGCGGATCGTGGACACGAGGTGTTGGCGGCTCACGTTCTTGGACACGTAGGCCGAGACGCCCGCGTTGAGCAGCTTGTGGACCGACGCGGCGCCGTCGTGCATGGTCAGGATGATGATGCGGGGCGCGGGGATGATCTGCCGCAGGCTCGCCACCGTGCGGATCGGATCGTGCTTCGGCATCTCGAGGTCGAGCAGGACGATATGGGGCTTGGCGCGGGCGGCGACGGCGAGCACCTCTTCACCGTCGCCTGCGACGCCGCTGACCAGCAGGTCCTCCTCGACCAGAAGAGTGTCGCGGAGGGCTTCACGCAGTAATGTGTGGTCGTCGGCGATGACGATGCGAATGCCTTCAGTTGACATGGTCGTCCAACTCCGTCCTGATGGGAATCCAGATATTGATTCGGGTTCCTCGGTTCGGCGCGCTGGTGAGCACGAACTTTCCGGACAGGTTCTCGACGCGCTCCTTCATGGACAGCAATCCGGTTCCGCCGAGTGTGCCGAGATCGTCGGGAACCGCGAAGCCATGGCCGCTGTCCTTGATGACCGCACCGATCTGCCCGGGGGAGACTTCGACCATCACGAACGCACTCGGCGCGTCGGCATGGGCGATGATGTTGCGCAGTGCCTCCCGGAGCAGGATGAACATCTCGCTTCGCAGATGACCGGAAATGGATCTTTCGTCACCCTTGACGAATATCTCGATGCTGGACGGCTCGACCTCGAGAGAATTCACGAACGACTGGAGTGCGGACCTGATGCTGTTCACCGGGGATTCGAGCCGGAGGCCCGCGGCGAACCGCCGCGTTCCCTTGAACAGGTCGGACAGCACCATGCGCAGTTGCTCGAGATGGCCGGCGCTGTCCGGGTGGCCGAGTTCGACCAGTTCGAGCCTGCGCAACGCCAGGCTGAGGTTGCTGCCGTACCAGTCGTGCAGTTCCCGGGCGATCCGCTCCCGTTCCGCGGTCTGCGCCAGCTCCAGCCGATGGATCACCACCGTTTGGTACCAGGCCTTCGAGATCCGGCTCCGAGTGGCGATGCTTTGCTGCAGTGATCGTACTGTGAGCAATCCTCGGTCGGAAGTGTGCGCGGTGGCGGGATCGCGCCAAAGATGCTCGAGCAGCGAATCGAACATGCTGGACCACGCGTGGGTCAACTCGTCGAGCGGGATTTCCGCATTCGCCGCCGCCATGCCCATCACCGAGGCAAGTGCCAGCTTTGCCTCGTTGACGACCACCCGCCCCAGTCGCATTGTCTCCATGCAGTCCGCGAGGACATAGTCCAATTGGACGTAGCATTCGTTGAGCACGTCCTCGTTTGCGAGCAATTTGTCCGCGAACTGCGCGAGCCGGATGCGGTAATCGGTCCGTAGCAGTTCGATCTCGTCCGCAACGGCGCAGCATCCTGTATACCGATGTGACATTTCCCCCCCAATGTGGCACTGCCCCCCAAAAAACACCGGCCGCCGCACGCGGCCGCGGCCGGCGCGGTCGCCTGTTGCCCTGTGTGCACACCCACTGGTGATCGCCCCCCTCCGTAGCTATATCACAGGTTCACGGCGCGGTCCCCGTCGATTTCTTCGCGACCGGCACGGTCCCTCTTTGTTCGCAACCGATTTCGCACGGCGACGGTGATGATCAGTAGAATTCCGGCGATGCACAGCGCCGGAAGCCCGGCCATTGAGACCGCCAGCTCGGTTCTGTGATAAGCGTCGCCCGCGGTCCACCCGAGCGTGATCAGTGTGCACGCCCAGACGGCGGCGGCCGCGGCCGTGATCACGGCGTGGCGCAGCCTGGGGACACCGGCCTGTGCGGCGAGCCTCGGGGCGACCGTTCGCAACACGCCCAGGCACTGGCAGACCGCGAGGGTCATCGCCGCTCGCCTCTCCAAGCCGTTCAGCAACGCGGAGGTACGGGTGGAACCAAGCCGCCGGGTCGTGGCCCGCCACAGCGGGCCCTGGCGTGCGCGACCGCGCAAATACCCCACCTGGCTGCCCACCGCCGACGACAACGCCACGGTGGCGGCGATTGTCACCACCGGCACGACGTCGAACCGCGCCAGGGCGCCGACGGTGAGCACGGTGGTGGCGGCCGGAAGGAACACGCCGATGGCCAAACCCGACTCGGCGATCAGTAACGCCGCCAAGGCGAGATGGAGCAGCGGCCCCGGCAGCCCGGTCATGAACTCGATCACGTCACCACTCCCAACACCTGTCATGCCGGGTTCGAGCATGCTGTGCCCGCCTGCGGGGCGAATCCGTCGCGATGACTGATATTCGTTGATAGGGTTGATCTGTGCTTCACGGCCGTGATCAAGAAATCCATCTGATCCGTCGCCTCGTCGATGACGCCGGTCGTGGCGACCCCGGGGTTCTGGTGCTTCGCGGGCAGGCGGGCGTCGGAAAGACGGCCTTGCTGGACGAAGCGCGCGCCCACGCCGACGGCGTGACGGTGCTGTCTTGCTCGGGCTACGAACTCGAAGCGGGTTTCGCGTTCAGCGGGCTGCATCAGCTCTTGTTGCCGGTTCTCGACCAGATCGACTCCCTGCCGCAGGCACAGTCGGCGGCACTGCGCAGTGCGCTGGGCATGACCAGCGGCCAGGTAACGGATTTCGCGGTTTCCGCGGCCGCCTTTTCTCTGATCACCACGATTTCCGAACAGAAACCGGTGCTGATCGTCGTCGACGACCTGCAGTGGCTGGACGGCGCGTCCCTGGCCGCGTTCATGTTCCTGGTACGCAGGCTGGTGGCCGATCCCATCGCCGTTCTGATGGCCGTGCGAGAACCCAGTGACCTCGACACCTCGTTCCTGCCGGAACTGCGGCTGACCGGACTCACCGACGACAGCGCCGCCGAACTGCTGGACCGGCACGGATGGCGCTCGTCGCGCCAGGTGCGCACGGCGTTGATCGAGACGACCGGTGGCAACCCGCTGGCATTGATCGAACTCACTCGCGGTGGCGCGACCGGCCAGCTGGCCCACGATCTGATGCTGAGCGGAACCGTGCCGCTGAGTGACTCGCTCGGTAACGTCTTCGCGAAACGAGCGGACGAACTGGGGGACCAGTCACGGCTGCTGACCCTCGTCATCGCCGCGCAGAACGGGGCGGACGTGGGTCTCACCCTGGCCGCCGCACGCCGGCTCGGGATCACCGAGACCGCGATGGAGCCGATCGAGGCGTCCGGGTTGGCGCGGCTTTCCGGAGCGACCGTGGAATTCTCCCACCCGCTCATCCGGTCGGCCCTGTACCAGCGCGCATTGTCGCGAGACCGGTCGCGGGTCCACCTCGCACTGGCCGCCGAACTCACCGAACGCGGCGATCACCCGCGCTCGATCCATCACCGGACGATGGCCGCGACCGGACCCGACGAGGCACTCGCGGCGGAACTGGAACGAATGGCCGAGAAGGTGGTCGAGCGGGGCGGGGCCGCCGCCGCGGCGCACACCATGCAACGGGCGGCGGAGCTGAGCCCGGACCCGCTGGACCACCGGAGGCGGCTGACCGCGGCGGCGTTCGCCGCCTGGCGCTCGGGCCAGGCCGAGGTCGCACGGGCGATCACCGAGCGAATCGGTCCGGCACTGGCTCGGACCGGCACCAGCGTGGAGGCGCAGTTGTCGCGGCTGCGGGGGCTCATCGAGACCGACAGCGGCGACCCGTCGCTGGCCTACTCGCTGCTCGTCCGCAGCGCCGAGAGAATCGCTCCAGAACTGCCTGAGGACGCGCTGTGGCTGCTGTTCCTGGCTACGGAAGCCGCCGGGCTCGCAGGCGATCCGGACGGCCAGGTGGAGGCCGCGCGGCGGCTCGCGAATCTCGGCATCGACAAGGCGTACGACCGGATCGGGCGCTGGGTGTACGGCGCGGCTGTCGGGAACCTGGACCCGGAGAGCAGTGACCCGGACACGGTACTGGACTCGATACCCCCATCCGTGCCGGTCAACGATCCGCGCCGGGTGATGCTGGTGCTGGGGGTCGGTATTCGCGGGCACAATCCGCGGCAGGTGCGGGACCACGGTGTGGAGGTCTGTGCGCAGCTGCGTTCGGTGGGGATGACCAACGTCCTCACCACGATTCTCACCTGGCTCGCCGACCTGGAGTATCACCTCGGGTTGTGGGATTCCGGGATCACGCACGCCCACGAAGCGGCCCGGCTCAGCCAGGACAGCGGGCAATGTTCGCGAAGGGCGGTCGCCGTCGCACTGCTGGCGCGCTTCGCGGCGGTCAGGGGAGACGAGCAGTCCTGTCTCGAGCACGCCGATCTCGCCCTGAACCTGGCGTCGCCGCTGGGAAACCGGACAGCCACGGCGATCACGTCGTGGGCGCGCGGTCAGCTCGACCTGGTCAAGGCGGATCCGCGCGGCGCGCTGGAGCGGATGCTCGCGATGAGTTCCCCGATCTCACCGCACGCCAACGCCATCGTCGCCAGGAGGGCGATACCGGACCTGGTGGAAGCGGCATACCAGGTGGGTGACCTCGATCGGGTCCGCGAGGAGCTGCGGGCCTTCGAGCTGTGGGCCGGGCGGTCCAACCTCGAATGGGCCGGGCTGTATGTGGACTGGTGCCGCGCGATGGTCGGACAGGGCGACGTCGAAACGTCCATGAAGCGCGTCCTCGCCGCGGCCGCGGTATCCGACTTCCCGTTCGACCACGGGCGGATCCACCTGTTCTACGGTGGCTGGCTGCGTCGTAACCGCAGGTTGCTGGAAGCCCGCGAACATCTCCGGGTGGCGGCTCAGTTGTTCAACAGCCTGGGTGCGAGCCCCTGGGAAGCCAACGCCACCACCGAGCTACGGGCGGCGGGCGGGCAGGCCATGCCGAGTGACGAGCAAACAGCGGCGTTGACCCCGCAGGAACTGCACGTGGCGCAGCTGGCGGCTCGCGGGCTCAGCAACAAGGAGATCGCGATGGAGCTGTACATCAGCCCACGCACCGTCGGATACCACCTGTACAAGCTCTTTCCGAAGCTGGGAATCACCGCGCGGTCGCAGTTGCGGTCGCTCCGGATGTTCGAGAGAACCTGAGCCTTCAGAAGGGAACCCTGCGCAACCAGAACGTCGTCTCGGTCATCCCGCCGGTCAGCAGCTTGTCCATCTGGCCGCTCAGCGCGTAGGTACCCGTCGGTCCGTACGCCACCGCCGTCGGCGCCCTCAGCGGCCACGGTCCGGCCTGGTCGACCAGCCGCGCCGTGCGCCAGCCGTCGGCACTGCCGAGCCCGACGACGGCGTCCACCACACCAGGCGCGCCCAGATTGTTCCGTGCGGCCAGCAGGGTCCCGTCGGGCCGCAGGGTGAAACCCTCGACGCCGCGGAGCGGTGCTTTCGTGGCGACCACCGAGGTCTCCGGCCGTCCGTCCAGGGAGATCCGAAACAGCGATCCGGTGTCGTATCGCGCCGTGAGTAGGTAGCCATCGGGGTGCCAGGCGATCCCGTTCAGGCCGATGTCCGGGCTGCGGAATCGCGGATCGGTGACCAGCGCCCGAACGTTTCCGTGGCGATCGATGACCTGCACGGTGGCGGACACACAGTCGGTCACATAGACCGAGCCGGTGGCGTGGTCGACCGTGACGTCGTTGGCGAAGGTATCGGCACGACCGAGTGCGGTGTCGATCTTCCGCACGACGCGTCCGGTGACCAGGTTGATGACGGCCACACCGGACGTGGGCGGCTGCGTGACGGGGACGAAACGCCGGACCCAGTAGTCGCTGTAGGCCACGTAGAGGCGCTTCCGCGACCGGTCCACTTCCATTCCCAACGTGGACACGAGACCGAGACTCGGCACGAGCGGCCGTACCGTGCCGTCCAGGCCGACCACGGACACCGTGCCCTGGGTGGCCGAACCGACCAGGAAGGCGTGCCGGTACGGGTCCCACGCGGTGCCTTCGGGGTAGAGCGCGGGTGCCGTCACGGTGATCAGCTCCGGGCCGCAGTCCGGTGCCATGCCGCTCGCGGCGGCGGACGCCGTCGGGTCGGTGGCGACGAACGTGGCCGCCCCCAGCGAAGCGAAGCCCGTGAGCGCCACTCTGCGCGATATGCCCGCCATTTTCCGTCCTCCAGATCTTCGGTCTTCACAGTGTCAGTCGATCGCGGCAGGCAGCGAATCCCGCGGGACCCGGGCGGCGCCGGCGCCAGGAACCGTGCTGTCGAGCGCCCGGCGAATGAACAACGCGGCGGACACGCCCGCGGCGACGACCACGACCCCGAGCCACAAGGCGTGCTGGGTTCCCACGGTGAACGATTCGGCGGCCGTGGCCTGCGAGCCGGCCGCCTGCGAGCTGGTGAACCCGTGGGTGAACAGCGTGGTCAGCACCGCGATACCGAGGGCACCGCCCAGTTCCCGAACGGTGTTGTTCACCCCCGACGCCTTGTTGTGCTCGGCGTCGGCCACGGAGCCGATGACCGTCGCGGGATTGGCCGCGAATACCAGGCCCATGCCGATGCCCGCCAGGATGAAGGCCGGAATCATGGCCCCGTAGGACATTTCCGGTTCGATCGCCAGCGCGAGCCACGCGAGCGCCGCGGCCTGCATGCCGGAACCGATCGCCTGGAGAAGGCCGCCTCCGACGCGCTCGATCAGCAGGCTCGCCAGTGGCACGACGACCACGGGCACGGCCGTCCACGGCAACGTGCGCAAGCCGGCCTCGAACGGCGTGTACCCCATCGGGCCTTGCATGAACTGCGCAAGGAAGAACACCGAACCGAAGACGCCGAAGTGCGTCGTCAAGGCCACCGCGTTGCTCAGCATGAACGCCCGGACGCGATACATCCGCAGCGGAACGAGGGGCTCGGCGACCCGCCGCTCGTAGAGCACGAATCCGGTGAAAAGCACGGCGGCCGACGCGATACCCGAAATCGCGCGGCCGCTGTCCCAACCGTGGTCGGCGGCCCCGACGATCCCCCACACGGCGGCGACCACCGAGCCGATGATCAGCAGGCCGCCGACGATGTCGATGCTCCGATCGTCACCACGGCTCTCCCTGATCGCCCACAGCACCATCGGCAGGACGAGGAATCCGATCGGCACGTTGATCCAGAAGATCCAGTTCCACTCCAGGTATTCGGTCACCAGCCCGCCCGCCAACGGACCGAGCGCGATACCGAGACCATTCACCCCGCCCCACACCCCGACGGCCATGTTGCGTTGTTTCTCGGAAACCGCCGCGACGGCGAGGGTCAGGGAGACGGGAAGGATCATCGCCGCCCCGGCGCCCTGCAAAACGCGTGCGGCGACCAGTGTTTCCACCGAACCCGAGAGCGCACAGGCCGCGGACGCGACCGTGAACAGGGCGATACCGAGCAAGAACACCCGGCGCCTGCCGAAGCGGTCACCGAGGGCCGCTCCCGCGAGCAAGAGGCCGGCGAAGGCGAGGACGTAGCCGTTGACCACCCACTGCAGGGTCGACTGCCGCACACCGAAGTCCCCGGCGATTTTCGCCAGCGCACTGGTGACGACCAGGTTGTCCAAGGCCACCATGAACATGGGTATCGCGGATGCCAGCAATGCCCACAAGGTCCGCGGGGTCTTTCGCGTCATTCCTGGTCTCCTGGTCGGTCAATGGAAACGTCGTCCATTTCGCCACGCGTCGAGCGTTCTGATTCGACGGTACCCGTAGCGATCTGAGCACAGTGCGATATTCGTCAAAAGTGACACAGGGGATGTGACTTAAGGACAGGATGGCGCCTGTCCGGCGATATGACTATTAGACTCTCACCTGCGCATCCTCGATGTTCGATTTCATTCTCATGAAAGGAAACCGATGGCTGAAAACCTTGCTGAACTCGCTGAAGAAGTCGGCGCCAGCGGAGAGGTCGTCCAGCAGGTACTCGCCGTGCCGCCGGAGATGGTGGAAACGATCATCGGCATCGCCAAGGTCGTCGCGGCCGCTGATCTGGAAGGGGCCCGTAAGTATTTGAGCGCCGACTTCATCGACCACGAGTCGGCTCCGGATGAGCCCATCGGTCCGGAGGGCTTCATTTCGGTAGTAAAGGACGTGCACAAGGCATTCCCCGACGCGACCTGGCAACCGGAGGATTTGTTCGCCACGCACGACCGATACGCGGTGCGGGTGAAGTTCGAGGGAACGCAGCTGGGCGAGTTCCTTGGCTACCCGCCCACCGGAAAGCGGGTTTCGGTGACGCAACTGCACTATTACCGGGTCGTCAACGGAAAGGCCGTCGAGCACTGGGGCGGCCGCGATGTCATCAAGATGCTTCGCCAGCTCGGCCTGTACTCGCGCGAGGACAGCATCGAGGCCATCGCGGCCGACCACGCCAAGGCCGCTGCCGCGGAGTGAAGGACCCGGCCATCTCGCACCGGAATCACCGGTGCGAGATGGCCGTTTTCCTGTCCTGGGCCGGCGGCGACTCACGCGATTCGGGATTGGCCCCGCTGAGGAGCCAATCCCGAGTTACGCCGAAGTGATCCGCGCTCAGACGGACGCCGACGTGTGCGGTTTGGCCGGCGCCGGCTCCGAACCGGTGCTCTCCCGGAGGCCGTGCCGTTCCCACCATCTGGCCATGGGACCCGGCGCCCACCATGCCCATTTGCCGAGCAGTTTCATCGAGGCCGGCACCAGCAGACCACGGACCACGGTGGCGTCGACAAGGATCGCCACCACCAGCCCGACCCCGATCATCTTCATCAGAGTGACGCTGGCGAGCACGAATCCGCCGATGACCACCAGCATCAGCAACACGGCGCCGGAAACGATCCGCGAGTTCTGCTGCACCCCGGCGGCGATGGACTCGTCCACATCACCGGTGCGGTCCCATCGTTCTTTGATCCTGGCGAGCAGGAAGACCTCGTAATCCATGGCGAGCCCGAACGCGATCGCGACGATGAACACGGGAAAGTTGACGTCGACCGCGCCGACCGGGACGAATCCGAGGAAGTCGTGCAGGAACCCGTCCTGGAAGATCACCTTGATCACGCCGAACGCGGCGGACAGCGACAGGAGGTTCAGCACGATCGCCTTCAACGGCAAGAGCACGGACCCGAACGCGAGGAACATGACCACGAAACTCAGCATCGCGATGAACAGGATCACCCAGGGCAGCCGCGAACTGATCATTTCCACGATGCCGAACCGCGACGCGGGCATGCCGGTCACCAACGTGGTCGCCCCGTCGGGAGGTCGTACCGCGTGCAGGCCGTCGACCATGGCGCGCGCCTCCCTCGCCTGCGGATCCATCGAATAGTGCAGGGTGACCCTGGCGAGATCGTCCACGGTTCTCGTCACCGCGGCTCCGGAGATGCCCGGTACCGCGGCCAGCTTGTCCGCATAGGCGTCCAGCGCGGGTTTGGTCGCCGGGTCTCCCGCGGGCCCCGGGGTGCGCACCACGACGGTCATCAGCCGGGCCGGATCCTGCTCGAAGCCGCTCGCCATCCGTTCGGTGACCGTTCTGGCGTCCGCGCCCGGCGGCAGGACCCAGTCGCCGGGGCGTGCCCAGTTGGCACTGAGCACCGGGGCGCCGAGGCCGAGCAGCGCGGCCACGATGAGAACGGTGGCCACCACGGGCCGCTTCATGACCAGCCGGGCCACCCGGGACCAACGCCCCTCCGTGGTATCGGGCCTGCTCCGCCACGGCAGGGGTACTCGCAACGAGTCGATCCGGTGCCCGGCGATCCGCAACAGTGCGGGCATGAGGAGCAGTGAACCCAGCACGGCGAAGAGTACGACCGCGATACCGGCGTAGCCCATCGAATTGAGGAACTGTGCCGGGAAAAGGGTCAGGCAGCCGAACGACGCGGCGGCGGTGAGTCCGGAGATCATCACCGTCCTGCCTGCCGTGGCCGTCGTGATCCGTACCGCCTCGTCGAGACTCGATCCGGCCGCCAGTTGTTCGCGAAAGCGGCTCACCATCAGCAGTCCGTAGTCGATGGCGAGGCCGAGGGCGAGGATCGTGATGACGTTGACGGCGAACGACGACACGTTGGTGAACATCGTAACGACGCGGACGACGACGAACGAGCCCATGGCGACGAAGACCGCCACCGCGAGCGGAAGAGCGGCAGCGACCAGGGTCCGGAAGACCAGGAGCATCAGAACAAGCAGGATCGGGATCGAGATCACCTCCGCCCGCACGATGTCACTGGTGTTCCGTTCGTTGACCTGATCGGTCATCGCGGTGAGGCCGCCGAACCGGGTTTGCAGCACCGGCGAGGTCAGGCCCGGTTCGATCGCCTCGAACTGGTCGACCCGTTCGTACTCGTCAGTGGACGGGAGTTGGATCGTGGCGTAAGTGGCGTGCCGATCCTTCGAGACGAACGCGGGGTCGTTGGTCGTCCAGAAGGTGTCCAGGGACACCACGGCGCCGGGCGGCACCGAACTGACCGCGCCGCGCACCGCGTCGGCGAACTCCGGCTGGTCGACGGTCAGCGTCGGGTGCTCGTAGAGCACGACCAGGTCGGCGGTCTTGCGCCCGAGCGGGCCGGCGAGAACCGCGTCCGCCCGAGCCGATTCACTGCCCGGGTCCTCGAAACCCGCGCCGGTACTCAGCGCGCCGAACACGCCGGTCCCCCAGACCGAGGCGAAGAGGAAAAACAGAACTGACCCGATAACGACGAGCCGGCGCCGGCGCGCCGCGAATTCGCCGATGGCGGAGAACATGGGGTTCCCTTTCTTCAAGGTATGGAATGGAGCGCAATCAGGTCGTCACCGGAATCTCAGCTGATCCGCGATTCCTCAAGGAACTCCGGGGCACGCCATCGAAGCACTGGCGCGAGGATTCCGGGCGGGCCGGTGAGGCCGCCGCACCCCCAGGCCACCTCCGTTCGCGACGACGTGATCCGCACCTCACGAGCATCGGTCAGGCGTCGCCGGACCTCGTCCTGCCCTGGACCGCTGGGCAGCGTGGGCCGCGCGCAGCGGAGAGATGGTTCATCGCCGGTGTCCTTTGCAGCCGTCCTTCTGCGGTCGATCGCATCGTCGGGCCTGAAGGAGGTCGCCCACATCTGTCAAAATGACTGGCTACTTGCAGCTGCCAGGCCGTGCTGCTCGCTCGAATCGATGACGAACTCGGCGAGGGGATGTCGCGTCCTGCGCGCATTGATCGGGGCGGAGCCGGCTGCTATCAATGGCTATCGACCCAAGCTGTCTGCTTCAAGGTGGAAGTGCTGTCAAAAGTGATGAGGTCAGCCCCATGCGTGTCGCTGAATTGAGTAGGTGCACTGGAATCCCGCTACCGACGATCAAGTACTATTTACGGGAAGGACTGCTGTTCCCGGGCGTCCGGACCAGCCCGAATCAGGCACGGTACGACGAGCGGCATGTGCGACGTCTGCACCTCATCCGAGCGCTGATCGACGTGGGCGGGCTGTCGGTGAACGCGGCGTGCGACGTCCTGGAGCAGATCGACTCACCGGGTGTCAGCGTGCACTCGGTACTGGGAAAGGCGCAGTGCGCGACACCCCCGCGGCGCGACCATGTCGACGACGACGCGGGTACCTCGGCGGAGGACGTGGTTCGCGGACTGCTCACTCGGCGTGACTGGAAGGTGAAGGACACCAATCCGTCCCTGAAAACGCTCGCCGAGGTGGTCGCGACACTGGTCAGGTTGCGGCAGGAGCGGCTGCTGCCCTTGCTGGACGCCTACGCCGAGGCCGCCGAACTGATGGCAGGCCGGGAGGTGGCCGAACTCGCCAAGCTGGACGACGTCGACGGATCGGCCGAGGCGGCGAGCATCTGGATCGTGTTCGGTGACGTGCTGATGTCGGCGCTGCGCAGGTTGGCGCAGGAGAACGCCTCGCGCGTGGTGCTCAACGCCCGGGTTCCTCCCGCTGCCTCGACGGCGTAGCCGCCGTCCGTCGGTCGACCACGGGAGGCCCCGTTGTTGTCGTTGAAGTACCGCAACTCTGGCGAGGTCGGTTGCACCGACTCGGTGACGGAACCCGGTCACTCCTTGACCATCCACAAAGGATGCTCTCTGAATGCCCGGTTGCCGCCTATCTGGGCGGTTCTTGACCGAGGTCGTGAGTGGCGATTCGGATTCTCCTGAGCGGTAAGGCAAACGTGGCGTGCTCTGGGGTCACCTCTGGCGGTGTGCGCGGAGAATCGGAAGCCGGGCATGCCCCCAATGTGGCATTGGGGACGCTGACCGTCCCCAATGCCACATTGGGGGCATCGGACCGCGGTGCGCACTCTCCTGCTGGGTCAGGGTGTGGCCGACGGAAGGTCCATGATGCCGGTGGCTTGTGACCAGACACAACGCCACGTGTCGCCGGCCTGGGTGTAGACGTCGGTGTGCCAGGCCTCGTGCCGCGGGATGTCCGCGCCGTCGACGGTGAGTTCGATGACGCACCGGTAGCGGAGGACGACGACGTCGGCGCCGACGATGGCGTCCACGTCGCCGGTCAGCCGCAGTTCCCGGTAGGCGACGCGCCCGGTGGTGAGGAGATCCAGGTATTCGGCCTTCGTCCACACGGTGCCGGTCGGGTTGCACAACCGGTACTCCGCGGCGTGCAAGCGGTCGTAGGTGCCGCGATCCACGTCGAGGAGACACTGGATCCGATCCTGCTCGGCCTTGATCACTTGGCCGGCCACATCGTCGGTCATACGCGCTCCTGTTCACTCGTTCGGTTCTGGTCGGCGACACGTGTGCCTGCGACCAAGTCAGAAGGCGGGGAAGCGACGATATACGACCCGGGCGGTGGAGGTTGACTCGAATTCTCACTGCATCACGCTGTTCTCCGGCCTGATCACCGCGGTATGCGGCTGGAGACACGACGATAGACGTCGGCGTTCAATGGCCCATCGCGGCGCCGCCATCGACCGGGAGTACCGCTCCGGTGACGTAGCCCGCGGCCTCGCTCGTCAGGAAGGCGACCGCGGCAGCCACCTCTTCGGGGCGGCCGATGCGGCCCGCGGGTACCTGGGCGAGGATGTTGTCGCGCTGCTTGCTCGTCAGCGCCGCGGCCATGTCGGTGTCGGTCAGTCCTGGCGAAACGATGTTGGTCGTGACGCCGCGGCCACTCAGTTCCCGGGCCAAGGCCCTGGCGAAACCGATCAGACCGGCTTTCGTCGCGCAGTAGTTGGCCTGGCCAGCCGCCCCGGTCAGCGCCGCCGACGACGAGATGAAGACGATCCGTCCCCAGCCGCCGCGGAGCATGCCTTTCACGGCCCGCTTCGCGACCCGGTAGCTGCCGAACAGGTTGGTCTGCATCGTGGCGTCGAAGTCCTCTTCGGACATACGGAGCAGGAGGGCGTCGCGGGTGATGCCCGCGTTGACGACGAGTAGTTCGACCGGACCCTGGTGCTGCTCGACCTCGGTGAAGGCTCGCTGAACGTCGTCCGGGTCCGTCACATCGCAGCGGACGCCGAACAGTGCTTCCGGCGGTGTCCCGGTCCGGTGGGTCACCGCGACGCGGTGTCCTTCGGCGGCGAGCCGGCGAGCGGTCGCCAGTCCGATGCCCCGGTTGCCGCCGACCACGAGAGCGGAACGCGATACGAAGCTCATTCATCCTCCAGTACGTGAGTGAGCACCTCGCCGATGAGGGCCGCGGGCTCGGAAGCGAGCACGTCGAAGTGCCCGCACGGCAGGTCGTGCGTCAGGACCCGGCCGGAGACGTGTGCCGTCCAGGTCTGGTCGGCTGCGCGCGGTTCGGCGGCGGCCCGGAAGAACAGGAGATCTCCGCGGAAGGTCTTCGGCACGAACTCTCGCATCAACCGGTGCAGCCCGAGGGATGTCCGGACGAAGCCGTCGGGATCGTTCTCCAGTATCGCACCGATGCCGTGCCCGTCTCGCAGTTCGGCGAGCACCTCGCGCTCGTCGGGCATGGGGGGTACGTCGGTGGGGTCGAGCAGCACCGAGTCGAGCATGGCGAGTAGTTCGACTTGCTCGCCCTCCTCCTGCAGCCGGGTGGCCAGCGCGTGTGCCGCGAGGCCACCGAACGACCACCCGAGCAGCCGGTACGGACCGGTGGGCGACACACCGCGAATCTGCGCGAGGTAGTCCTCGACCAGGTCGTCGAGGTGCTCCGGCTCGTGGTCGGGTTCGGTGATCGCCCGCGCCTGCAGGCCGTACACCGGCTGGTCCGCGGGGAGGTGCCTCAGCAGCCGGGAGTACGACCAGCTGAGTCCCATGCCGGGGTGAACGCAGAAAAGCGGTCTGCGGTGGCCATGCTTCCGAAGCGGCAGCAGCACGTCGAAGTCACCGGACGGCGAATCCGACGACAGCAGCCGGGACAACGCGGCCACGGTCGGCGCCTCGAAGAGCATTCGGAGCGATATGTCGACGCCTGTCACAGCGCGGGAGCGCCCGGCGAGCCGGGCCGCGAGGAGCGAGTGCCCGCCCAGGTCGAAGAAGTCGTCGTCGGTGCCGACCTCCGTGAGGTCGAGCACCTCCGCGAACAGATCGGCGACGACCTGCTCCATCGCGGTCGACGGCGGACGGCCGGCGCCGGCCGAGAACTCGGGGGCGGGCAACGCGAGTCGATCGGGTTTCCCGTTCCGTGTCAACGAAATCTCGGCCAGCACCAGTATCGCGGCCGGGACGAGATAGCCGGGCAACGTGCGCGCCAGCGCCGCTCGCGCGTCGGCGGGGTCGACCGGTCCGGTCACGTATCCGACGATCTGTTTGTCGCCCGGCTTGTCTTCGCGGACGAGCACGGTCGCCTGACCGACACCGGGCAGCTTTCCGAGTGCGGACTCTATCTCGCCGAGTTCGATCCGGAATCCCCTGACCTTGACCTGGTCGTCGGCGCGGCCGACGAACTCCAGGGCGCCGTCCGCCCGCCACCGGGCCAGGTCACCGGTGCGGTACATCCGGGAAGGTCCGTACGGATCGGGGACGAACCGCTGCGCCGTCAGGTCCGGGCGCCCGAGGTATCCCATCGCCAGTCCGGCGCCGGCGATGTACAGCTCTCCGGTGACACCGGGGGGCAGCAGGTGGAGATCGGGGTCCAGCACGTAGACCTTGGTGTTGTCCATGGGGGTGCCGATGGGCAGCCCGTCGTCGGCGGTGTAGGGCGCCCGCACCGAATGCGTGGTGGCGAACGTGGTGGTTTCGGTCGGTCCGTATCCGTTCGTGACCACAAGCGAAGGACAATGCCGGAGAACCCGCTGAACGGCGGCCGCGGACACCACGTCGCCGCCGGTCAGCACCTGACGCAGACCGGCGAAGGAGGCCGGGTTCGTCTCCGCCAAGAGGTGGAAGAGGCCCGCCGTCAGCCACAGGCCGGTGATCCCGTGGTCCGCCACCACCCGCGCGATGTCGAGCTCGCCGGGCGGCGCGACTACGACTTCCCCGCCGGTCAGCAGCGGCACCCACAATTCGAAAGTGGACGCGTCGAAGGCGTGCGGAGAGTGCATCAGCACCCGCCGCAGCGACCCATCACTCCAGCGTCGGTCGAACGCCAGCTCGGCCACGCACCTGTGGGTGATCACGATGCCCTTCGGGGAACCGGTCGAGCCCGAGGTGTACATGACGTAGGCGGGGCGTCCCGGGTGAACGACGACGTCCGGATCGACGGCGACCTCGTCATTGGCTGGAAGGTCGCCTACGACGACCACCTGAACACCGGCACCGAGCCGACGACGACGGTCGGTGAGCAGCACGGTGGCCCCGCTCTCCGCGACGATCAGCTCCAGCCTGGCTTCGGGATCGCCGTGGTGCAGAGGCACATACACCGAGCCGTTCTTCAGCACCGCGAGAATCGACACCACCAGTTCGACCGAACGTTCGAGCAGCACGGCGACGGGACGGCCGGGTTCGACGCCAAGCCGCCGCAGCCGACGCGACAAGCGATTCGCGCGCGCGTCCAGTTCGGCGTAGGACAAGGTCACGCCGGACGCGGTCACCGCGGGAGCATCGGGCGTGCGGCGCACCTGAGCGGAGAAGAGGCCGGACAGCGAGCCTTCGGGAATCTCGGTGGCGGTGTCGTTCCACTCGTGGAGGATCTGGTCGCGTTCGGCGTCGTCGACGATGCATACCGAGCGGACCGGCAGCCGCGGATTCGCGGTCATCCCCCGCAGAAGCCGGACCAGGTGCCGGGCCATCCGGTGGACGGCGTCAGGTTCGATGACCTCCGGATTGTGCTCGAAGTACGCGGTGACGCGATCTTCGTCCTCCACGAAGCTGATCATCAGGTCGAACGCCGCCGTCGGGTTCCCCAGCGGCCTGCGGGTGAAGCGAAGCCCGCCGTGAGCGGCCGTCGAGTCAGTCTTTTTCCAGTGGTTCAGCACCATCCGGAAGAACGGGTGCGCTCCCGCCGTGCGGTCCGGATTGAGTTCCCTGACGACCTGGTTCAGCGAGACCTGCTGGTGTAACAACGCGTTGAGCACTTTCCCGCGCACTTGGCCGACGAGGTCGTCGAAGTCCGTGTCGCCGGTCAGCCGCACGCGGAGCGGCATGGTGTTCACGAGCAGGCCGACCAGGTTCTCGGTACCGGGAACGAGCCTGCTGGACAGGGGCACGCCGAGCGAGAGATCGGTTTCGCCGGTGTAGCGGGACACCAGCGCGAAGGACGCGGCGGCGAGCACCGTGAACAGGCTCGTCGACCCGGCGGCCGCCCGCCGGTGCAGCCCGGTCACCACGTCGGCGGGAAGGACATGGCCGTACGTGGTCGCGTGCCTGTTGTCCGACGCGTGGGTCATCGGCAGGCGCACGGCGGGAGGTGCGTCGCGCAGCTCGGTGGTCCAGTACGCCAGCGCGCGCTTGGCACGCTGGCCTCGGGCCTTTTCCTGTTGCCGAACAACGTGGTCCGCGTAGTCGAGAGCCGCGGGGAGCGCGAGGGGCGCTCCGCGCACCGCACGGTCGTACAGCACGCACAGCTCCCGCGCGAGGACCTCGGCCGACGCGCCGTCGGAGATGAGGTGATGGAGCACGAACAGCAGCAGATGCGTGGTGTCCGCGAGCCGGTACGACGTCACCCGGAACAGTGGCCCGGACTCGAAGTGGAACGGCCCGGCCAGCTCGTCGGACATCAGGTCCGGCAACCTGTCCGGATCATCGCGCAAGTCGGCTTCGGTGAGAGGTACCCGTGTCCGCGAAGCGATGACCTGGACAGGTACGCCGGCGTCCTCCACGATCGTCACGCGCAGCGCGGCATGCCGGGTCACCAGCGCGGCCAGCGCGGCCGACAACGCGGCGACGTCGAGCGAACCCTCGACATCGAGGGCGAAAAAGACGTTGTGCGCGCTGGGAACCGCGCCCAGCCGTTCGACGAACCAGAGACCCTCCTGTGCCGGAGACAACGGCACCTTCCGCTCGGCGGGAGTCATGTCCTCTCCGGCACCGTCTCGATCACACAATCCCGCTGCACCCGCTCCAGCAACCGCTCGGCATCCGCGGCGGATTCGCAGGGGAAGTAGGCGGTGAGCACCGTCTCGACGTTCAGCGGTGGCGCGAAGACGAACTGACCGTTCTCGCGGTAACGCAGGATCGTTTCGGCACCGTATTCGGCGCATCGTGCGACGACGTCGTCCACATTGGTCAAATAGCCGTTCTTGGCCGCGCAGAAGTCGTACTCCAGACCCGCTCGCGAGTGCACCGGTTCGAGGTCGACGTGTTCCCGCCCCAGCTTCCGATGGATGTCGTAGGCGTCCAGTCCGGTGCAGATGCGGAGCAGGTTGCGCACCGACGCGCCACCACCGGACAGGCGGGGCGCGATCTCCAGCACGTGCAAACCGCCGTCGGCGTCGTAGCGGAACTCGGCGTTGAACGGTGAATTGTCCAGTCCGACCCCGCGGACGACGTGCTCCAGCAGCGCGGTGATCTCCGTTCCCTTCGCCCTGTCGAACGGCTCGGAGACGCAACCGGTCTCGTGGAAGGTGGGCAACCCGGTCAGTTTGGGGAGCTTGCGGTGAAAGAGCAGGGGGACGACCTCGCCGTCCACCACGAAGCCGTCGGCCATGATCTCGTCACCGTCGAGGTACTCCTCCACGATCACCTGCGAAGGGCCCCGGCTCTCCAAGAGCAGTCCACAGACACGTTTGACCGAGACGAACGCCTTCCGGAAGTCCTCCTCACGATCGACGCGGACCACCCCCGCGCTGTAGAAGCCGTTGGAAGGCTTGAGAACCACCGGGAATCGCAACGACCGGAGCGTCTCCGCCAGCGCGTCGGGCACGCTCGTCGACAGCGGGAGTTCGATATGCCGTGCGATATGCCCGCGCAGCGCGGGGTGCGCTTTGAACAACGACTTGTCGGTCAGGCAGTTCAACGCGTCGATATCGCGGGCCGGGAGTCCACGCGCCACCCGTAGCAGATCGGTGTGCACCTGGTAGCCGTCCCTGAAGGAAACGATGTCGTCGAAGCCCGCGAGATCGCCCTTCTCGGTCACCAGCGAGGTGAGCTTGTCCTGCCAGCGCGCCCGCTCGCCGGGTGGCAGCGCCGGCGGTTCGAAGAACGTCACGTCGGTTTCGCGGTCCCCGCAGTGGCGTAGGTAGTCGAGGGAGTCTTCCTCACGTCCGAGCACGAGCACGTTCATCGGGCTGCTCCTTGTCCAACGTGGTACGGATCTCTTGCCACAGTGCGGTGGTGGTGTCGTCGATCCGGTGGAACCGGTCATCGATCCGCTTCCGCACCGACGGCGACAGGGTGGCTTCGAATTTGAGTGCCTGGAGCGCGAGCACCTTCCAGTGCCCGACGAGCTCACCGCACAGGTCCACCGCTCGTGCACCCATCTCGGCGCGGACCAGCGAGCGGTTGAGCAGATTCAGGTTCGGCAGTACGTACAGGACGTTGATGTGATCGAACAACCGGCGCGCGGCACGCGTGGCACGTTCATCCCCGTGAGCGAAGAAGCCTGCGCAGAACCGTCGGTACTCGGCGACAGCGTCGTGGTAGGCGACCTCGTCGCCGAACCGCCGGGCCTGCCTGGCGAGGTCGGCACGTGCCGTGGCGCGGTCGCGGGCCGGGGCGGTCGCCGAGATCGTGTGGAAGAAACCCATGTGGTCATAGGTTTCGGTGGCGACGCTGTCGATGATGGCCTCGCCGAACGCTTCGGCGGACAGCCAGGCGTCGCAGGCGAACCGCTCGGTGTCGACCACCAGCGAATCGTGGACGCGCACCCTCTGGAGGTCGGCGGACACTTCCTGGACGAGGACCGCGTGAAGGTATCCGGGGTTGGTCGCGTACACCTCGGCGTAGGCGAGATGTTCGGAGTTGGTCCACGCCACCACGCCTTTGTGGGCACGCAGGAGAGACCGCAGCTGCTCGCGCCAGTTCCCCTCGTCGATCGCCTCGGTGCGGACGTCGTGGCCGAGAGCCCGGAGTCCGCGCATGCCGACCTCTTCGACCGCGAAGGTGTACTCGGGATACCCCCGCTCGTCGTGGCCCGAGCGCAGCAGATAGCCGTCGCCGCGCTCCAGCACCTCGGCCTCGCCGAACACTTCGTCGTGCAGCGACGCGAGCCGGACGAGGCTTCCGGTGTAGCAGTTGACCGCGGGTCGCGGGAATCGTTCCAGTATCACTGGGCCGCCTCGGCCTCCGCACTGCCCTCCGCGCCGACCTTGGCCGTGGTGGGATCGACGAGATGGTTCTCACGGCCGCGGACAGCCTTGCGAATCCGCCAGAAATAGACGGCGCCGATGATCGCCTCGAACACCGATCCGACGATCCACGACAGCGGCAGGAAGTCCGCGTCGCCCGGATTGGTCACCGAGATCCACAGGATGATCGGCAGGCTCATGCCCCAGATGAAGACCAGCCGGGTGACGAACGAGAACCTGGTGAGCCCGAAACTCTCCAGCACCGCCGAACCGACCATGGAGAACAGGAACGTCAGCGAGTAGGTCCACAGCGTCGCGCTGGTCGCGATCGCGACGTCCACCGTGTGCTGGTCGGCGTCGTCCAGGCCGAACGGCATCAGCAGCAGCTTCGGCGTGACCAGCTGAAAGAACGAGATGATCGCGATGTAGCAGCTCGCCAGCAGCAAGGTGACCTTGATGGTGCCCTTGATCCGCCGGTAGTCGCCTTCCCCGATCGCGTTGCCGCACAGGACCGAACAGCCGACCCCGAGCCCGATGATCGGGATGATGGCGAGGTAGTTGATCGACAGGATGACGTTGTTCGCGGCGAGCGCGACGGTCCCGAGCACGGCCGCTATCCAGACGAACGCGGTCTGCCCGAGCACCTCGATGGCCGCCGACCCGCCGGCGGCCAGACCTCGCCGCAACCGGAACCGGACTCGACCGGTGATCGTCGACCACCCGTCCCGCACCAGGTGCCTGAAACCGGCGTAGAAACCCTTCGGCAGGAAGAGCAGGTAGCCGACCATCATCACCAGTGTGCCGATCAGTGTGCCGATCGCCGAACCGGCCATGCCGAGTTCGGGCAAGCCGAACTTGCCGAACACCAGGCCGACGGTGAACACCACGTCGACCGCTTGGCCGACCAGGCCGACGGCGAGCGGAACGGTCGTCTTGCCGATGCCGTTGAAATACGACGCCAGCGAGACGTTGAGCACCATGACCGCGCCGAACCGGGCCGCCCACACCAGGTACACCGCTTCCAGCGGGATCAGGTGCGCGGGCTGGCCCCCGATCCGCGGGATCAGTGCGATGAGCGGTGCCAGCAGGAAGAGCACGACGCCGAGGACGACGCCGAGGACGATGCCGAGGACGGCCTCGCGCCGTGCCGCGTCGTCCCCGTCCCGGCCGAACGCCTGGGCCACGGAAGACCGCGAGATCGCCGCGACGCCGGTGAAGAAGGTGGTGATGGCGACGGCCGTGAACACCGCGGGGCCCGAGGCCTGCAGTGTTTCCGGCGAATACCGGGCGAGTGTGATCCGGTCGACCAGCATCATCACCAGATTGCCCACCATGCCGCCCATCAACGGCAAGGACACCCTCGCGATGGCGCGCGCGGTGGTGGACGTCGAGGGGAGGGTCATCCGATCAGCGCCGTCCTTGTGGCGACCGCCGCCAGGATGCGGGAGGTCAGCAGGTCCGGGTCGTATCCGGGGGTCTGCGCCAGCAACGTCAGGAGCAGACGTTCGATGCCGAACGCGACGCACGCCGAGTGCGATGTGCCGCGGTCGGGGGACCCGATGGCGAACGCGGTGGTGAACAGGTCACGGTGCAGGTTGCGCGAACCCACGGACACCTCGGCGCCGTCGGTCCACGGGATCCGCACCTCCTTCTTGACCCCTCGCGCCAGCTGTACCTTGCGCGTCACCTCGGACCGCTCGCCGTAGAACACGTCGCTGGCCCGCTCCACCGTCACGTCGGCGGCCAGCTCGCGCAGGAACGCCACACCTCGCTCGAACATCACCTCGCACTGACGGAGCACCTCGTCGGCGCCGCCGATCAGGACGAGCTCGCGCATGGTGAAACTAGCCAGCCGCGTGGGCTCGGCGGAGGCGGGCTCGAACCGGTGGCAGGTGCCGCGAGCGGTGAAGACGCCGAGGTCCGGCAGGTCGGCGCTGCCCGCGAGATGGGCGAACGTGTGGTAGCAGGTCGAAGGGCTGAGCAGCCAGCCGTCCGACCCGGTCGACGGCGGCCCGCCGTGCGGCACGGCGGCCATCGGAATGCAGGGCAGCTTTTCGAAGAACCCGATCGAGGAGAGCGCCTCCCGGTCGATCAGGGTCGGGCACGAGTGCGGGGTCGCCGTCGTGTTCGCGCCCACGACCTCGACCAGCGCGGTGTCCAGTGTCTCGAACGCCTCGTGCAGCGCCCCCGCGAAGCGGTAACCGATCAGGCCGGAGTCATTGCGCACGACCGACAGCAACCGGCGCTCACGCAGTTCCTCGATCACAGTCCTGCTCCCGCGAGCAGCTTTTCGACACTGTGTACCAGCGCCTCCCGCGAACCGAGATCGAACGCGACCTGGTCGGCGTCGTCGAACAGGACGTCGAGCCGCTCCTCCAGGCCGACCAGGAAACGCATCTGTCCCAGCGAGTCCGTGATGATCTCGGCGGGTTCCGCGTCCGCCGGGACCTCTTTGGCGGTCGCGAGCTGGGACAGCAACTCGTCGACTACGGCTTTGACGTCTTGCATGCCACGAACCCTTCGATGTAGAGCCGGTCGAGTGAGGTAGCGACGAACGTGTCGACCGCCGTGCCGGGCGCCATGATCAGAGGCTGCCCCTTGACGTTGAAAGAGGTGTTGACCACGCAGCCGAAACCGGTGTGCCGCTTGACCTCGCTGAGAAGCCGGTGGAACTTCTCGTTGAAGTCCCGCTTGACGACCTGCACCCTGGCCGACCCGTCGGCGTGCACGATGCCCGCGACCGAGTCACGGTTCTCGGGGCGCACACCCGCGGTGCACAGCATGTAGCCGGTCGGCCCCAGCCCCTTGGTTTCGAACAGCGCGGCGCAATCGGTGTCGAGCACCGCGGGCGCGAACGGCCGGAACGGTTCGCGGAACTTCACCAGGCCGTTGATCCGCTCTTTGATCCGGTGCCCGCTCGGCAGGCCGAGGATCGACCGGTTGCCCAGCGCCCTCGGGCCGAACTCCATGCGCCCGTGGAACCAGGCGATGATCCGGTCCGCGGCGAGGTCGGCCGCCGCCGCGTCGAAGTACTCGTCGGTGAGACCGACGTACTTCCACTCGATCGCACCGGTGCCCGCCACGCGCTCCAGCTCCCGCCGCACCTCGTCGGCGGTGTATCCCGGCCCGGTGTACGGATCGAACTCGGCGGTCTTGGCGATGTATCCGAAGCCCTGCTGCCGGCTGACGTGCAGCGCGGCACCGAGCGACGTGCCGTCGTCACTGGAGGCAGGTTGAACGAACGCCCGCTCGACCTGGGGCAGGTCACAGATCGACTGGTTGGCCTTGCAGTTGAGGAAAGTACCGCCGGCCAGGCACAGCGACGTCTCACCCGTTTTGTCCAGCCAGTGCGACACCAGCGCGACGAGCACCTCGGTCAGCTTCGCCTGTAACGCGGCGGCGAAGTTCTCGTGCGCTTCCGTCAGCTCGTCACTTTCACCGCGACGGGTGACACCGCTCGTCTCCAGGAACTCCATCGCGCTGGGGTAGCCCTGTTCGGCGCCGGTGAGCGCTCCACGGGGCCACTCGACGCGGACACCACCGGTGGACGGATCGAACCGGACCCACTCGTCGAAGAACCCGCGGTGCACGGACTTGTCCCCGTACGCGGCCAAACCCATGACCTTGTACTCGTCGGAGTTGAACGCGAAGCCGAGGAACCGGGTGCAGATCGAGTAAAGCAGGCCGAGTGACGCACCGATCGACTGGCTGTACACCTTCTCGATGCCGCTCGCGGTCGCGGTGTAGACCGACAGCGCCTCCGTCTCGCCCATGCCGTCGGACACCACGCACAACGCCGAGGAGAACCCGCTCGGCATGAAGGCCGACGTGGCGTGTGCGAGGTGATGGTCCACGGGATGGAAACGTTCTTCGACACCCGCCCAGCCTGCCTCGGTGAGCGCGTCGACGACGGTGCGGCCGGACAACGCCTTCTCGAAGTACTCGGGCGTGCGTGCGAAGACCCGCCGGTACCGGTCGTAGTCGAAACCATGCGCGATCGCGTCGACCTGCTCGTAGCCGATACCGGCGGCGCGCAGGCAGTAGTCGATCGCGTTCACCGGGAGCTTCCCGGTGCCTTTCTCGCCGGAGAAGCGCTCCTCGGCGGCCGCGGCCACGACCTCGCCGTCCACCACCAGACAGGCGGCGCTGTCCAAACCCTGGCACACCCGCGCGTCCAAAGAGGACAGGTTCGGGTTCTCCGCGCGGAGGTACTCCTGCGCGCGGGGGAGGCCACTGATCCCCAGAACGATCATTTCCGGTCCACCGCCTTGAAAAGGGTGATCGCGTTGTTCCCCCCGAAGCCGAACGCGTTGTTCTGCACAAGCCGCAGTTCGCGCCGTACGCCGGGAACAGCCGTCACCAGATCGAAGTCGTACTCGAACTCGCCGGTCTCGATGTTGGTCGGCGGCATCGTCTGGTGCCGCAGCGCCAGGCACGAGGCGACGCCGCCGAGCGCGCCCGCCGTGGCCATGAGGTGACCGGTGGTGCCCTTGATCGCCGACACCGAGGCATTCGGGTAACGCTCGCTGAAGATCCGCCCTTCCACCGAGTCGTTGGCCTTGGTGCCGGTGCCGTGGGCGAAGATCCCGTCCACGTCTTCGGCACGCACCCCGGCCGCCGCCAGCGCGCGGGTGTGGCACTCGCCGACGCCACCGGCGTCCGGGTTCGTCGGGTGCTTCGCGTCGTTGTTGCTGGCGGCTCCCAGCAACTCGGCATACGGGCGTCCCTCGTGTGCCACCCGTTCCGCGCGCAGGACGAGGAACGCGGCTCCCTCGGAGATCGTGATGAACCGCCTGCTCGCGGAGAACGGGCGGCAGCGCTGCGGGCCGAGTGCGTTGAGCGTGTGGAAGCCGGACCACACCTTCTTGGAGAAGACATCGCCGCCGCCGACGACAGCCGTATCGACAGCGCCGGAGCGGATCATGCGCAAAGCGAACTCGAGGCCGACGTTGGCCGACGCGCAGGTGTTGTGAATCGTGAACGCCGGCCCGGACGAGCCGATCGCGGAGGCCACGTTGTCGGCGACCGCGTGGCTGGAGTAGATCGTGTCTCGCCAGCGGTCCGTCCGGCCCTCGACCAGTTCGTCGACCAGGTCCGCCTCGGCTTCGTTGTTGCCGACGACGACGAGCGCGTTCCGAAGCTGGGGCGACGAGGCCTCGAGACCGGCGTCGGCGATCGCCTGGAGCGCGGCGTGAACGGCGAACATCGACGAGTCCGGGAGGTCGCGGCCGACGGCTCCACGGACGCTCTCGGTGACCTGTTTCCGGTCCGCTTCGGTGAGAAGCCCCGCCATGAGGCCGGGTTTCAGACCGGGGTAGACGGGGTCGATGGCCGAGAAGTTCGCGCGCAGTTCGCACAGCGCCGACCAGATCTCGTCGATCTCGATGCCGATCGGTGTCACAGCGCCGACACCGGTCACCAGTGTCTTGTTCACCGGGCCCTCCAGATGGTCGATACGGCGTCGCGCACGGTCAGGTACATGTCGGCTCCGTCGGTGATCTCGCCCTCCCAGACGAGGATCGAGCCGAATCGGCGAACTCTGGTGCGCGCGGTCAGCGTCCCTCGCCGGAAGTCGGCGCCCGTTCGCAACCTCAACCGCCCGAACCGCGCGAACACGTACTGCGGAACCCGATCGGACGGTGTCGAGGACTTGGGCGGAGTCAGGTGTTGAAGGCACAGTGCGAGGTTGCCGAGGCACTCGAGAAGGACGAGCGTCCGCCAGCCGGTCAGGTGCCCGAGGTACGGCTGTGCGCGAAGGATCTCGTCGAGATCGAGTGAGCAGCCGGCTTCGTTCTCGCCCACCAGTAGCGATTCCGGCAGAAACCAGAACTCTTCCGGTCGTAGCCCGGCCGGCGTCGGTCGCGGCGCCAACGAGGCGACGCTGTCCGTCTCCTCGTCGAACGTGGTGTCGTGACCTGCGGTGAACCCGGCGCATGTCCGGTCTCCGGCCGTCACGGTGACTTCTCCGGGACGAGAACCTGCCCCGTAGACGAAAGTTTCTCCGGGGCGCACGAAGTCCGTGAACCGGACGTCGGAGAACGTTGCCACGGCAGCGGATTCGGTGTTCATCGCGACGTGCCCGGCGAGCAGGAGCGCTCCGGGCACCACGCCGAACCCGGGCAGGTGATAGCGGAACACTTCGAGCCCGGCGTCGAATCGGTGTTCCGCCACGCGAGTGTTCCCCGTCATGCGAGAACCCTCCTCACGGTCACCGTCGCCGACCGCTCACCCGAGGACAGCGCCAGTGCGGCCTTTTCACCGACCGCGAGCTCGGACACCGCGATCAGGAAGCGGTGCGTGAGCAGCGCCCTGTTCCACTCGGCGTCCGCGGCGTCGCTGAACGACGCGTCCGTTTCCCCGGCGAGGTCACCGAAGTGGAACTCGGCACGGTGTGTCTTCCCGTCGCGAACGTTGAAGTAGGTCACGCCATCATGGACGGACCTGTTCGCCGCCTTCTTGGCGACGTCCTCAACGGCTTCGGCGCAGTAGACGTCGCCGACCATGACGTGTGCGCCCCCGCCTCGCACCGAGTTGACGTGCAACAGCGCCTGCAGCAGGGCGAACACCGGGGTCAGCGCCCCCGAGTTCAGCGTGATGTTGCCGCCCGTGATGCCGTTGCCCAGGTTCAGGAACGTCGACGCGGAACTGGTCGTCGAATGCGGGAACTGCTGCGCGGAGACCGGCGGCTCGCCGGCCATGACGGCGCGCTGGAGCCGGAGCATCGCGTCCAGATTGCCGTACTCGGTGCCGACGACCACCGTTTCCAGCGAGGCATCGCCGACGGTGATGTTCTTGCTTGCCAGATACAGGCAGAAGCGGGTGAAGTCGTCGCGGAAGCGATCACCCTTCTGCTCGACCACTGTCGCGAAGTCGTCCGGGAGCGTGGCGCAGTGATCGGTACGGTCGAGCGAAAACGTCAAATCCATCAAGATCTCCCCCCAGTCCGCAGGACGCCGTGCAGCCGCATCGCGTGGACGAGCCGGTCGATGCCGATACCCGCGCAGCAGGTCGACTCGATACCGCTTCCGGCCTCGTCCAGGCCGAACGCGGTGGTGAACACGGAGCCATGCAGGTTGATACTGCCCACGGAGAGTTCGCCTTCAGGCAAGGGAATCCGGACCTCGTACTTGCCGGCACCCCGCACCTGGGCGTCCCGCTTGAACATCGGCTCGTCGCCGTAGAACGCGTCCGCGGCCGTGACGATCCGGTAAGGCAGGCCGATCTCGCCGAACAGCCTCTCGAACGAAGCGAGAAACCGATCACGGTAAGCCGTCGTCTGCTCAGCGGCGCCCATGGTGACGAGTTCGAACATCGAGAACTCGGCCAGCCTGGTGGGGCCGTGGTTGTGCGACTCGTGGCGGAACACCGGGCCGAGCACCGTGAACAACCCGGTGTCGTACCGTGCGAGAAGCTCCTGCGCGCGCGAATACACGTGGTAACAGGTCACCGGGTTGAGCACGACGTCGCTCGGCTCGTAGAACGTCGCGAGCGCACTGGTCTGCGTGCCGTCGAGGCCGGCGACGGTGACGCTGTCCCAATAGTTGCCCCGGATCCGGGAGACGGCGTTCACCAGGTTGGGGAACTTCTGGTAGTACCCGGCGGTGAGCAGCACGTCCCTGGGGATCAGAGCCGGCACGGCCAAGTGCGGCGCGCCGTACTCCTCGGCGAAGAAGGAGACGACCAGATCTTCGGTCTCCCTGGTGATTCGCCCCCACTCCGGCCCTTGCAGGTACACGCCGTCGGCGACCTTCACCCGGTCGTCGTCCGAGAGTTCGCCGGCGCGATCGCCGCTTGTCGTGTTTTCGGCGACCACCTTGGACGGCACCGGCCGGTGGCCACGCAGGAAATGCGTGACCACGCGCCGGATGTCGTCGTCGGGAAGCCCGTTCGCCGTGGTCACCGAGAAGGAGTCGCCGTCGCTGTGCAACGCGACGTCCCGGTAGAAGAAACGAAGTGCCTTGCCGAGCTCGGTGAGCGTTTCCTCGTCGAGCGCGCGGTCGAACCTCACGCGGCTACAGCCTGGCTGACCTCTGCCCAGAGCTGGCCCACGGTCTCGGCACTGATCAGCGCTTCCTCGCTGAGTTCCACATCGAACTCGCGCTCGACGTTGAGCACGATGTCGATCATGCGCAACGAGTCGATCTCCAGGTCACCCTGGAGGTTCTGGTCGACGGTGATGGTGAAGTCCTCGTCGAGTTCGGCGACCGACTTCAGGATTTTCGTGAAACGCGTGTCCATTACATCCCCCATGCGAAGTAAAAAATGGTTCTGTACAGAGAAGTCAGATGTGCTGACGCATCACCGTGAAGTCGACAAGCACGACCGCCCGCTGTCCGGCCTCTTCCGATGAACCCTTCCTGATGGGCGCGACGTAGTGGCTGACCTTCTCGTCGGTGATACCGTACGACTCCAGCGGCCGGGTGAGTTCGAATTCGGCCATGATCAGGTCCGGCGAGATCTCGCTCGGAATCATGTGCCTGCAACGCGGCGGTGCGATCACATTGTGCCCACCGATGGCGTTGCGCCGGTACATCAAGTGAGCGAAGACGAACGGCTCACCGTCCTGATGCAGTTCGTTGGGCGAGGAGATCGCCTCGCGCTCTTCGTCGTCGATGGACAGCTTGATCAGGTGCACGCCGACGTGCAACGGCCAGGCCCTGTCCGCGGCGCTCCACGTGGTCTGGTCGAAGTCGAAGAGCACGATGTCCTTCAACAACTGATTGTTCAGCGACGACTCGGTCATCGCGGGAAGCGTGCGCACCACCCCCGCGAAATCCGGGTTGAAGTCACCCTGGAAATAGCCGTTGACGCTGTCGCTTTCGGACTGACGCACTTCCGGGATCCACGTGAACGTCCGCGACCACGGCAGCATCACCCCGCGGGCGTACCGCCGATAACGGCCGGCGTCCGTGGCGTAGGGGTCGGCGGGCAGATCCTCGAATTCAGCCAGTAACGCTTGGAACTCCGGGTCGGACTCGGAAACATTCAGTCGCTCGGCCAGATCGTAGCGCTCGTAACCGACGTCGAACAGGCGTGAACGCACGGTGGTGGATTCCACCAAGGCCCCCCAAGGCGTAGTGTTCATCAAAGCGGCGATGCCGTGAATCATGGCCAAGTTACGGCGAGATTTCAGCTGATCACACTTTTTGTTGGCCAGATCACTATCGCGGGGTCAGCGGTGATCCATTCGGGGGACAGGGGTTGAGTTCGAGCTGGATTTGTGTACGGACTGTCGGGCTTCCTTTCTCGTCGGTGTCTCCGGATTTCCGGCGAAATCTTCGGATCGCTTTACCGTCTTGACGGATCTGCCGGTGATGACCCGAACGGCGAGACAGTGCGCCGGCTGTGCCGCGCGCCGTCCGAGGGCGGCGGTCTGTCGGGTGGACGGGGTGTCCGTCGGCCCCATCGTTCATTGGGTATTGGGCCCGTGTCCTGTCCTGTGAGTATCGCCGGTCGCGCTGGCTTGCGGAAAGGGAGCGGGGGGACCTTTGGTGTCGCCTTCCCGGCGGGCGTGTGGATATAGGGACGTTGAGTGCCACACAGCCCTCACTCGCCGTCAGGACCATCGCTGACCGTGTGGATTTCGGTGCGTTGCTCACCGCGCGGGGGAGCAAGGGCCTTTGGCCATGACGTCGATGACGGCACAGATCCGAAGGGAGAAGGAGGCGAGCGGAAATCAACCGGCGCGCCGCGACACCGCGACCTGCGGAAGCGACTGATCGGTCGCGCTCACGGTGGTGCGTGTGCTGCCGATTGTTGGTCGGCCGGATGCGACACGGCCGCCTGGGCTACCGCGCCGCAGTGGCGGGAAAGCAGGGGTGCCCTGTGGCAGCTGAGACGCTTCCCGTCTTTCTGCACCGCGAGCCCTCGGCTGAGGTTCCTGAATCGATCCGTCGTCAAACGAGAAAACCCTCCCTGACCTGCGGAAGTTCCGCTGAATCGGGAGGGTTTTCGTACTGTGGAGCTAAGGGGACTCGAACCCCTGACCCCCTCACTGCCAGTGAGGTGCGCTACCAGCTGCGCCATAGCCCCGGAGCGGGTTGTTCTCCGCATCTCGTGTGTCCATACATTACACCGCCCGCCGAGGCCGTTCACGCGGGGGTCACTCTGTGCTGCCTCGAACCGCTGGATGGGCACCGACCTGCATCTTTGCGCCTTATTTTTAGACGTGTATTGACTCCGCGTGTGACCGCCGTTACGTTTTCGTCCATCGTGACGCCGAGGTCCCCGCCCGCTACGCCGCGTCTCCACTGGGCTCCCGCCTCAGCTCGTCCCGCCCGAATGACGCGGAGGAGGTCCTGATGAGGGCCAGAGCAGCCCTGATAGCCCTGTTTTCCCTGGTCGGAGCACTGATCGTGGTGGCTCCGGCGGCGCAGGCGGCCATCGTTCCCGATACCTGGTACACGGTGACGACCACCGGCGGGAAATGCGTGGACGCGCGTGCCGCCGGATCGGCGAACGGGACGGTCGTCCAGCAGTACGCCTGCAATCAGACCTTCTCCCAGCAGTGGCAGTTCCAGCCCACGTCGGGCGGCTACTACCGGGTCAACACGCGCAACGACCCGTCGCGGGTGTGGGACGTCGCCGACGTGTCGACGGCCGACGGCGAGCTGATCCATCTGTGGGCCTACGGCGGCGGGAACAACCAGCAGTGGCAGCCGGTCGAGGAATCCGGTGGGGTGTATCACTTCGTGAGCCGCAACAGCGGCAAGTGCCTGGACATCCCGGGCCTGTCTACCCAGGACGGCACCCAGCTCCAGCAGTACGCCTGCAACGGCACCGGCGCCCAGTCCTTCCGGCTCACCCCGGTCACCGGCACCGCGAACCCCGACCTCGGGCCGAACGTGCTCGTCTTCGACCCCGGTATGTCGCAGTCGGCGATCCAGTCCCAGGTCGACAGCGTGTTCTCGCGGCAGGAGACGAGTCAGTTCGGCTCGGACCGGACGGCGCTGCTGTTCAAGCCGGGCTCGTACAACGTCGACGTCAACGTCGGGTTCTACACGCAGGTGCTCGGGCTCGGACTTTCTCCCGACAACGTGACGATCAACGGCGCGGTGCACGCGGAGGCCGACTGGTTCCAGGGCAACGCGACGCAGAACTTCTGGCGTGGCGCGGAAAACCTGTCCGTGAACCCGGCAGGCGGCACGGATCGCTGGGCGGTTTCGCAGGCCGCGCCCTACCGCCGCATGCATGTCCGCGGTGACCTGCAGCTCGACGACGGCGGCTGGTCCAGCGGCGGCTGGATGTCCGACGTGAAGGTCGACGGTCAGGTCCGGTCCGGTTCGCAGCAGCAGTGGATCTCGCGCAACTCGCAGTTCGGGAGCTGGAGTGGCTCCAACTGGAACATGGTCTTCGCCGGCGTCGACGGCGCGCCGCCGACCGGTTTCCCCAATCCGCCGTACACCGCGGTGAACACGACGCCGGTCGTGCGGGAGAAGCCGTTCCTGTACGTCGACAGCGCGGGCGCGTATCAGGTCTTCGTGCCTGCCAAGCGCACCAACGCTTCCGGTATCACCTGGGGCGCCGGCCAGCCGGGGTCGTCGCTGCCGATCAACCGGTTCTTCATCGCGAAGCCCGGCACGACGGCGTCGCAGCTCAACGCCGCCCTCGCCGCGGGCAAGGACCTCCTGATCACGCCGGGTGTCTATCACCTCGCCGAGACGCTCCGCGTCACCCGGCCGGACACCGTGGTGCTCGGCCTCGGCCTGGCGACACTGATCCCGGACAACGGCATCACCGCGATGACGGTGGCCGACGTCGACGGCGTCAAGGTCGCCGGCGTGCTGATCGACGCGGGCACCACGAACTCGAACACGCTCATGGAGGTCGGCCCGGCGAACTCCGCGCAGGATCACGCGGCCAACCCGACCTCGCTGCACGACGTGTTCTTCCGCGTCGGCGGGGCGGGCGTCGGCAAGGCCACGAACAGCCTGGTGGTCAACAGCGACGACGTCATCGGTGACCATCTGTGGATCTGGCGTGCCGACCACGGCGGCGGGGTCGGGTGGGGCACCAACACCGCCGACACCGGGCTGATCGTCAACGGTGACGACGCCACGATGTACGGCCTGTTCGTCGAGCACTATCAGAAGTACCAGACGATCTGGACCGGCGAGCGCGGCCGGACGTACTTCTATCAGAACGAAATGCCTTACGACCCACCGAATCAGGCCGCCTGGATGAACGGTTCGACGCGGGGTTACGCGGCCTACAAGGTGGCGGACTCGGTGACGGCTCACGAGGCGTACGGGCTCGGCAGCTACTGCTACTTCAACGTGAATCCGAGCGTGGTGGCCGATCGCGCGATCGAAGCGCCGAACAACCCGAACGTCCGGTTCCGCAGCATGGTCGCCGTCTCCCTCGGCGGGAACGGGACCATCGCGCGGGTCGTCAACGACCGCGGCGGACCGGCGAATTCGGGATCGACGGTGGCCAATCTGGTCGCTTATCCCTGATACCCCGGTGCGCGCCGGGATGGCGGTCGCGGCGCGCACCGGCCTCCCCCGAACGAGTGGCGTGCCGCGCGCGAGCCTTCCGGCGCTCCGATACTCGGGCAATGCCTCTCGCCGGTCTCACCGTCGTCGAACCCCGCCTGGCCTGGCCGCTCGCCGCCCTGCGCGGCGGGTTCGCCATCCTGTTCGGCATCCTCGCGTTGATCTGGCCGGGAGCCACGGTCCTCGCCCTCGCGATCATCTACGGCATCTACGCGATCATCGACGGCGTCGGTGGCCTGATGCAGGCCTTCCGGCCGGGTGACGCCGCTCATCGCGCCGCCTACGGGGTCCTGGGCGCCCTCGGGATCATCGCCGGTGTCCTGGTCCTGATCTGGCCGGGGATCACGGTGCTCGTGCTGGCGCTGCTGGTCGGCTTCTGGGCGATCTTCACCGGCATCGTCGAGATCGTCGCGGCGATCCGGCTGCGCAAGCAGATCGAGGGCGAGGCGTTCCTCATCGCCGCGGGCGCGCTTTCGCTGATCGCGGGCATCGTGATCGTGTTCAACCCGATCGCCGGTGCCTATGGGATCGCGCTCCTGGTCGGGATCTACGCCCTGCTGTACGGCGTGATGCTGCTGGTCCTGGCCTTCCGTCTGCGCAAGCTCACGCGGGCCTGAACGCCGGTCGCAACTGGACCCGCGCACCGGCGCGGCGCAGGTTCGACAGGCTCGGCGACCCTTCCACCGCGGTCGCGACGGCGAAGCGGCGGCCTTCGCGGGCGGCCGCGGTCAGGCCGTGGAGAAGCAGCCGCGCCTGTGCTCCTTTGCCGCGATGAGCCCGTGGCGTGGCGGATCCACCGAGGAGAACACCCGGTCCGTGCGTACTCAGTGCCGCGGCGGAGATCGGCACACCGTCCTCGAAGAGCAGCGATCGCCGAAGCCGCGGATCGGCGTGCTCGGCGGCGATGAACGACGTCACCGCGTCGCCGCTTTCGTACCCGTCGAGCAGGATGCGCAGGAAGACGTCGATGTCGGGTGCGTCGTCGACGTCCGCGTCCTCGGCCGCGAGTCCGGCGAGCGGAAGGATCGCGATCGGACGGACACCGGCAGGCACGAGACCGGTGCCGTGGGGGAGACCCGGCGGCAGCACCAGCGTCGGCGGGTCGCCGTCCCAGCACGACGCCCCGGCGAGCCGGACGGCCCGCGCCAGGTTGTCCTCGGTGACCCCGGAGATCGTGCGCAGGAACCGCAGCTCCGGCGCCGTGGCCATGACCACGAGCAGCCCGTCCTCGCGCCACGCGGAGAAGGTGCCGGGCAGACCGGCCGCGGTGGCCGCCTCGCCCGCGACGACGGCACGGGCGTGGATCACTTCTTCGGCTTCGGTCAGCATGGGCCCAACGTAATAGGCTGATCCGGTGAGCCAGCCGATCCTCTTGACCGTCGACGACGATCCCGCCGTGTCCCGTTCGGTCGCCCGCGACCTGCGCAGAAGGTACGGGAAGGACTATCGGATCATCCGGGCCGATTCCGGTGCCGACGCCCTCGAAGCGCTGCGCGAGCTCAAGCTGCGCGGCGACGCCGTGGCCGCGATCCTGGCCGACTACCGGATGCCGCAGATGGACGGAATCGTCTTCCTCGAAAAGGCGATGGACCTGTTCCCGCACGCCCGGCGCGCGCTGCTGACCGCCTACGCCGACACCGACGCCGCGATCCAGGCGATCAACGTCGTCGACGTCGACCATTACCTCCTCAAGCCGTGGGATCCGCCGGAGGAGAAGCTCTATCCGGTCATCGACGCGCTGGTGGAGACCTGGCGCGCGGTGGGGGAGCGGCCGGTCGACGAGATCAAGCTCATCGGCCACCGGTACTCGTCGCCGTCGTTCCACCTGCGCGATTTCCTGGCGCGCAACGCCGTGCCGTACCGCTGGTACTCGGTGGACGACGACGAGGGCCGCCGGATCCTCGACGCGGCGGAGGCGGCACCGCAGGACATCCCGGTGCTGGTCACGCCGGACGGCACGGTGCTGCGTCAGCCGTCCGGGCCCGAACTCGCCGACGCCGTCGGCCTGTCCACCCGGCCCGCGCAGGAGTTCTACGACCTGATCGTGATCGGCGGCGGGCCTGCCGGGCTCGGGGCGGCCGTGTACGGCGCGTCGGAGGGGCTGCGCACCGTCATCGTCGAGCGCAAGGCGACCGGCGGGCAGGCGGGCACGAGCTCCCGCATCGAGAACTATCTCGGTTTCCCGGACGGCGTTTCCGGCGCGCAGCTGACCGACCGTGCGCGACGTCAGGCGCTCAAGTTCGGCGCCGAGGTGCTCACCGCCCGAGACGTCGTCGGCCTCGAAGCGCGTGGTTCGGCGCGCGTGGTGATGTTCGGCGACGGGACCGAGATCGCCGCGCATTCCGTGGTGCTGGCCAGCGGCGTCACCTATCGGGCGTTGGAGGCTCCCGGGATCGCCGAACTCGCCGGCCGCGGCGTGTACTACGGCTCCGCCGCCACCGAAGCGCCCGAGTGCAAGGGCGAGCACGTCTACATCGTCGGCGGCGCGAACTCGGCGGGCCAGGCGGCGGTGTTCTTCTCCAAACACGCCGCCGACGTCACCATCCTCGTCCGCGGCCAGTCACTCGAAGCGTCGATGTCGCACTACCTGATCGAGCAGATCGCCGGGATCGAGAACATCCACGTCCGCACCCGGACCACCGTCGTCGAGGCGCACGGCGACGATCACCTCGAACGGCTGACGTTGCGCGAGAACGGTTCCACCACCGAGACCGTGCCCACCGGTCACCTCTTCATCTTCATCGGCGCGGCGCCGCGCACCGACTGGCTCGGCACCGAGATCCAGCGTGACGACCACGGCTTCGTGCGCACCGGCCCCGATCTGCTCACCGACGGCGGCCCACCGCCGGGCTGGCCGCTGGACCGCGACCCGCACTACCTGGAGGCGTCCATCCCAGGCGTGTTCGTGGCGGGCGACGTGCGGGCGGCGTCGGTGAAGCGCGTCGCGTCGGCCGTGGGCGAAGGCGCCATGGCGGTCACCCTCGTCCACCGTTATCTGGAGGAGCAATGAGCGTTCTGCCAAGGGAGGAACTGCGCGGGCTCTTCCTCTTCGAGCACCTCAGCGACGAACAGCTGGACTGGATCGACGAGCACGCCAAGCTGGAGCAGTACAGCGGCGGCACCACGGTCATGCGCGAGGGCGAACCCGCCACCTGCTTCTACCTCCTGCTGTCGGGCGCGTTGCGGATGACACGGCTCGTCGGCGGCACCGAGGTCGAGACGATCCGATCCGATCAGCGCGGCGCCTACTGCGGCGCGACGCAGTTCTTCGTGCACCAGGAGACCGAACACACCTACGGCGCTTCGGTGCACGCGGTCAGCGATCTCACCTTCCTGACCTTGCCCGCGGCCGAGTTCGCCACCGAGTTCCGCCGCTGGTTCCCGATGGCGACACATCTGCTGGAAGGGATGTACCTCGGCTGGCGCAACAGCGACACCGTGATCGGTTCGCGGCGGCGGCTGCTGGCGCTCGGCGAGCTTTCCGCCGGATTGACCCACGAACTCAACAACCCGGCCGCGGCGGCCGTCCGCGCGACGGCGTCGCTGCGGGAGCGGGTCGCCGGGATGCGGCACAAACTCGCGATGCTGGCGAAGAAGAACGTCGACCCGGCGCTGCTGGAGCAGCTGCTCGAGATCCAGGAACAGCTGGTCAAACAGGTCGCCGCGGCGCCGAAGCTGTCGGCGATGCAGCAGGCCGACCGCGAGGACGAGATCGGCGACTGGTTCGACGGCCACGGCATCGACCAGGGCTGGGATCTCGCCGACATCTACGTCCGCGCCGGGCTGACCGTGCCCGACCTCGATCGCCTGCTGGACTCGGTGGGCGAGACCTTCCTCGACGGCGCCGTCCGCTGGCTGGCATACGCGCTCGAGACCGAGATGCTGATGGGCGAGATTGAGGATTCGACCACCCGCATCTCGGTGCTGGTCGGCAAGGCCAAGCAGTACTCCCAGATGGACCGCGCGCCACACCAGTGGATCGACGTCCACGAAGGACTCGACTCGACCCTCGTCATGCTCGCCGGCAAGATCGGGCCGGGAATCCGGGTCGTGAAGGAGTACGACCACGCGGTGCCGAGGATCCCGGCGTACGCCGGCGAGCTGAACCAGGTGTGGACGAACATCATCGACAACGCGCTCGGCGCCATGGGATCCGAGGGCACGCTGACCCTGCGGACGTCCCGGGTGGACGATCACGTGCACGTCGAGATCGGCGACACCGGACCCGGAATCCCGGCGGAGGTGCGGCAGCGGATCTTCGAACCGTTCTTCACCACGAAGCCGGTGGGACAGGGGACCGGGCTCGGCCTGGACATCTCCTGGCGCATCGTCGTCGAACGGCATCAGGGCGACCTCCGGGTCGATTCGGCGCCGGGTGACACGCGCTTCACCGTGTGCCTGCCGGTCTCGGAGCAGTCCGTGATCTGACGGGGCCGGGCCTGGGTCACCGTGGTCGTGAGTGGCGATTCGGGTTCTAACGAGGCTTCTCTTAGGTACCTACTACGTGACCTGCGGCGCTTGTTGCGTGATGCCAGGTTTGAGGTACATGAAGGACCCCTTCCTGTACCTAGGCGCAAGGAAGGGGGCCTTCATGTACTGGGGAAAGGTGCGAAGGTCGAGTTTCCTCGGCTGAGCCGAGGGACCACCTGCGCTGGTTTTCCTTCTACCCCAACGGTTCGCCAGGAACTGACGACTTCTTTCGTTCATCGATCGTTCATTTCGAAATGGCTCACCCGCGCGTCAAAAGAGTCGAACGGGCTGAAAGATCGAGCTGGTGAACGAGGGGGTGGGCCGATGAAACGTCGTCTGTCGATCGGCCTGGCAGTGGTGCTGCTGCTGGCCGTGGTCGCCGTGATCGTCTGGGGCCGCGGCGGTGACGAGAACACCGCGCGGGGGACCGATCTGACCACGGTGCGCGGCGTCATCGGATCGGAGAAGCTGGCCTTCTTCTCCGACAAGCGGGTGGCGGAAGCGTTCGCCCGGCACGGGCTGAAGGTCGAGGCCGACACCGCCGGTTCGCGGCAGATCGCGAGTATGGACCTCGGGAAGTACGAGTTCGCGTTCCCGTCCTCGTCGCCGGCCGCGCAGCGGATCCAGCGCGACCACAAGGTGACCGGCGTGCACACGCCGTTCCAGTCGCCGATGGCGGTCGCGACCTTCGAGCCGATCGTGAACCTCCTGAGCGCCAACGGGATCGTGCGCAAGGGCGCCGGGGACTACCAGGTGCTCGACATCGCGAAGTACCTCGAACTCGCGCAGCGGGGCACGCGCTGGGACCAGCTTCCCGGCAACACCGCCTTCCCGGCCCGCAAGAACGTGCTGGTCACGACCACGGACCCGCGCGAATCGAACTCGGCGGCGATGTACCTGTCGATCGTTTCCTTCGTCGCCAACGGCAACAACGTGGTCAGCACGCCGGAAGCCGAGGCGAAGGTGCTGCCCGGCGTGTCGAAGCTGTTCATCGACCAGGGCTACACGCAGAACAGCACCGAAGGACCGTTCGAGGACTACCTCGCCGCGGGGATGGGCAAGACGCCGCTGGCGCTGATCTACGAATCGCAGTTCGTCGACCGGCTGGTCCGCGCGGACGGCTCGATCCGGCCGGACATGCGCCTGCTCTACATGGCGCCGACGGTGTACTCCAAGCACACGCTGGTCCCGTTGAAGCCGAACGGCGATCAGGTGGGCAGGCTGCTGGCGACCGATCCGGAACTGGGGAGACTCGCCGCCACCTTCGGCTTCCGCACCGGGGACCCGCGCTTGTTCGCCGACGTCGTCGCCGCGGCCAAGGCGCCGGTGCCGTCGGATCTGGTGGACGCCGTCGAGCCGCCATCGTTCGAAACGCTGGAGCGGCTGCTCGACGCCGTGAAGAAGCAGTACTGATGGACGATTTCACGCTCACTCCACCCGAACCGGTGGAGGCGATCCCGGCCGAGCGGGCCGCGGGCCTGGTCACGCTCGCGCCGGAGGTCCACGCCGAGGTCGCGAAGCGCGCCGAGAGTTTCGCCCGGCGTCTCGAAGCGCTCGACGTCCGGTCCCCGGAGTTCACCCGCGTGCTGGACGAACTGCTCGCGGTCGGCGAGTCCGACATGCGGGCGGCGGCGACCGTCGCGGGTGCGCTGCTGGACCGCTCGTCGCGGGCACTGGCGGAAATCGGGTCACCGCAGCAGCAGGCGACGGTCAGCCTCGCCGGGCTCCGGCGGGCCGTGGCGGAGATCGACCCGGCGAAACTGCCGATCACCGGCCGCAAACTGATGGGGCTGATCCCGGTCGCCGGCAGCGCGAAGAAGGCGCTCGACCGCTACCGCGCGGCCAACGAGCCGGTGAACGCGCTGGTACTGGACCTGCGTGCGCGGCAGGACGTCCTGCGACGGGACAACGCCGCGCTCAAGGGCGAACGCGAGCGGTTGTGGGCGACGCTCGGCAAACTGTCGGAAGCGGCCGCGTTCGCCGAGGCCGTCGACGCCGCCGTCGAACGTCAAGCCGGGATCTTCGACTTCACCGATCCCGCGCGGGCCAAGTCGCTGCGGGCCGACGCCCTGCATCCGATCCGGCAGCGGCATCAGGATCTGCTGACCCAGCTCGCGGTGAGCGCGCAGGGCTATCTGGCGCTGGATCTGGTGCGGCGCAACAACGACGAGCTGATCCGGGGGATCGAGCGGGCGGTGTCGACCACGGTCGCTGCGCTGCGGGTCGCGCTGCTGGTGAGCGGCGCGCTCGCCGGGCAGCGCGACGTCCTCGACGAGGTCCAGGCCGTGCAGGCCACCACCGACGGGCTGATCCGGGCCAACGCCGAGATGCTGGAACTGCGCAGTGCCGAGATCCAGCGGGCGGGCAGTGATCCGGCGGTGGCGGTGGCGACGATCCGCGAGTCGTTCGAGCGGATCTACCGGAGCATCGACGCGATCGACGAGTTCAAGGCGGGGGCCGTCTCGACGATGGCGGCGACCGTGGAGGCGCTGTCCGGCGAGATCCGGCGAGCCGAAGACCATCTGCGCCGCTCTCACGAGACGGCGACGGCCGAGGGGACATCGTGAAACGCTGGACGGTCTTGGCGGTCAGCGCGGTTTGCGCGCTGTCACTGGTTTCCTGCGATTCGAGCGAAGGTGAGACGCGTGGCCTGGGGGAGGCCGAACCGGGCACCTTGAGGGTGCTCGCGGGCAGTGAGCTGGCCGATATGCAGCCGCTGTTGGAACAGGAGGCGGCGGCGACCGGGGTCAAGGTGAAGTTCCAGTTCACCGGGACGCTGGAAGGCACCGAAACGCTCGCGAACGGGAAGGCGGACGGGCAGTACGACGCCGTCTGGTTCTCCTCGAACCGGTACCCCGCGGCGGTTCCGGAGGCCGCGAAACGGCTGGGTGAGCAGGTGAAGATCATGAGTTCGCCGGTGGTGCTCGGCCTGTCCGCGTCGGCGGCGCAACGGCTCGGCTGGACCGGACGGCCGGTGGGCTGGGGCGAGATCGCCGAGCAGGCCGGGAAGAAGGCCTTCACCTACGGCATGACCGATCCGTCGGCGTCGAACTCCGGCTTCTCCGCACTCGTCGGGGTCGCGTCGGCGCTCGCGGGCGCGGGCAACGCCATCGATGCGCAACAGATCACCGCCGTCACCCCGAAACTGACCGAGTTCTTCAGCGCGCAGGCGATGTCGGCGGGTTCGTCGGGCTGGCTTTCCGAGGCATACCAACGGCGGGCGAGCGGTCAGGATCCCGGGAAGAAGGTCGACGGGCTGATCAACTACGAGTCCGTCCTGCTGTCGATGAACGCGACCGGGAAGCTGCCCGAACCGCTGACGCTGGTGTACCCCTCCGACGGCGTCGTCACCGCCAATTACCCGCTGACCCTGCTGCAGAGCGCGAATCCCGACGCGCGGGACGCGCACCGCAAGCTGGCCGAACGGCTGCGCACGCCGGACACGCAGCGCAAGATCATGGAGACCACACAGCGCCGCCCCGTCGTGCCCGGTGTCGAGCTCGGGCAGCAGTTCGCGCGGAAGGACCTCGTCGAGCTGCCGTTCCCCGCGACGCAGCAAGCGGTCGACGCGTTGCTGGGCGCCTACTTCGACAAGATCCGGCGTCCGTCGCGCACGCTGTACGTGCTCGACACCTCCGGTTCCATGGCGGGGGACCGGATCGAGTCGCTGCGCACCGCGCTGATCGGGCTGACCGGTGCCGACGGTTCGCTGACCGGGCGGTACCGCCGGTTCCGCAGCCGCGAAGAGGTCACGATGCTGCCGTTCGACACCGTGCCGGGCAGCCCGGAGACGTTCGTCGTCCCGGAAGGCGATCCCCAGCCCACGTTGGACAAGATCAAGCGCTTCGCCGAGGGCCTCGACGCGAACGGCGGGACGGCGATCTACGACAGCCTTCAGCGCGCGCACGACATCATGGGCCCTTTGGTCGCGCGCGACCCCGACCGGTTCACCTCGATCGTGCTGATGACCGACGGGGAGAACGCGAGCGGTTCCACCTTCGAGGACTTCCAGCGGAAGTTCCCGTCGCTGCCGGAGGCGGTGCGGCAGATCCCGGTGTTCACCGTGATCTTCGGGGAAGGCGACTCGGCCGAACTCGGCGAGGTCGCGAAACGCACCGGTGGCAACGTGTTCGACGCGCGCGGCGACGTCCTGCCCAAGGTGTTCCAGGAAATCCGCGGGTACCAGTGATCCGGTACCTCGGCTCCACGAAGAACCTCGCCGGTTGTGTCGGCGGGCTGATCGGGCTCGCGTTGTACCTGACCGGCGTCGTCGGCGCGCTGTGGCCGGTGGTGGTCGCCGGGCTGTACGCGGTGTTCGCCCTGCTCGCGCCGCCGGAACGGGTCCGGCTGGTCTCGGTGGCCGCCGAGACCGAGGCCGGTCGGCTGCGCGCGGACCTCGGCTCGCTGGTGGACAAGGTGACCGCGCGGGCACAACGGATGCCGGAGTCCTCTGTGGACGGTGTCCGGCGGATCGCCGAAGTGCTCGAAGACCTGCTTTCGCGACCGGAGCGATGGGCGGCCAACCCGGACGTGCAGCACGCCGTCACCCGGCTGGCACGGACGGATCTGCCGCTTTCCGTGGAGACCTACCTCAACCTGCCGTGGTGGTTCGCCGCCAAACGGCGCGCGAGCGGCGAGCCCAGTGCGGCCGAGGAACTCCTGGCGCAACTGGAGCTGCTGGAAACCGAAGCGCATCGCATCGCGGAACGGTTCTACGCGGGCGACGTCCACCAGCAGGCCGATCACACGCGATATCTCCGCGAGCGCGGCGAATCGGCCTAGCGTCCCGATCATCGGCAAGCGAAAAAAGTCTGCCGGTCGTTCTGCATGTGCGAGCCCGTTTTCCCGTGGTGGACTGCGTATCGGCCGATCCGGTCGTGGTCGGTCTCCGTCTTCCTGAGAGGGAGTTCAAACGTGCGCAAGTACAGACGTTGGGCGGCCACCGCGGCCGCGGTGGTGGTGTGCCTCGCCGGCGGTACCCCGGCGAACGCCGAACAGCGTGACGATCACTGCGTCGCCGACACGGCGACCGGAGTGGTCCGGTGCTTCGACAGCCTCGGCGAATCGCTCGCCGCGGCGTCGGCAGGCGAGGTCGGCGCCTCCGCGACGGTGATCAGTGTGCTGTACGAACACGCGAACTTCGGCGGTGCGAGCGTCGCCGTCACCGGGTCGCCGTGTGTCGAGGCGACCAACCAGACCGTCGGTTTCCTCGGGAACTGGAACGACAAGATCTCCTCGTTCCAGACCTTCCACAACTGCTACATCACGATGTACGAGCACGCCGAATACCAGGGCGAACGCCAGGAGTGGTACGCCAACGACAGCGGCAACTACGGGTCGAACATGAACGACCGCGGCAGTTCGGTGGTGTACTCGCGCGGGCCGTCCCGTGCCGAACTGCTCAAGGACTGCGGCCGCGCCACCAAGACCTGCAACGCCCACGTCGACCAGCGCGGCCAGGACTTCTACGGCGACTGGGGCCGGGTGGACACGGTGTACAACTGCAGCGCCAACAAGATCACCCAGGTGATCGGCAAACGTGACACCCGCAGCGGCAAGAACACGGTGTCGAACGAGATCAGTGTGAGCGCGGGCTTCCAGTTCCTCGTCGACTGGTCGGTCGCGTACAAGCGCACGTGGGGCCAGGAATGGGGCTGGGAAACCAGCGAGAGCGTCGAGACGCGGATCGAGGTCAACCCCGGCTACTGGGCGGGTCTGGACCGGTCACCGGTGATGCGGGTGGCCAGCGGCTCGTACGACATGTGGTACGACAAACGCAAATGGGGCCACCATCAGTGGTACGTCTGGAACTTCAGCGGTGAAGGACCGGCGCCCGGTGTCGTGGGCCAGACCAGGACGGTCGGCAAGAAGATGACCTCGGACGAGAAGAAGAGGGTGTGCGGAAAGTCGGCCGGTCTCGTGCGGTCGTCCGCCTCGCCGCGGCCGGAAAGCGCGGCCGCGCCTGCCGCGCCCGCGGTGCGCGTCGCGCAGGGATCGCTGCACAGCTAGAGGAGGTGGTCCGGCTCGGCGGCCCGTCAGCGGCCGCCGAGCCTCGGCAGGGTCAGCGTGGTGACCGCCGTCGTCACCCAGCCCAGCAGGTCGCCGAGCGGGATGGTGGACAGCTTTTCCGGCCACTCGTCCGCCAGCGCGTGCAGGACGAGGTGACCGTCGTGCGCCTCGACCGCGGTCAGCCGGATCCCTCGCGGGAGTTCCGGCAGGGGCAGCACGATCGGCTTGAGGCGGGACGGCGGGCCGAACCGGCGGCGTCCGATGTGGACGGACATCGGCCGGAGAACGACGGCGCCACTTTCCACAGTGGACTCCAGGGCAAGATGGCCCCAGCGGGGCCGCTTTTCCCAGCGGACGTGGAAATGACCGTCGTCGCCGGGGGTCACGATGATGCCCGGCCGCGCCTCGGCCACCCGCGCCTGCAGTACTTCGGGCGAAACCCGGATCGCCATCCGCACCTGTTCGGGGATGGCGGCCGGGGACGGCAGCGAGCGGAGACGGACGTTCGACGCCAGCACGGTGATGCGTTCGAGCGGCGTCTCCGGCCAGTCGACGTCCTCCACGACGATGCGGACGTCGCCGATCCGGCCGGTGGCCGCCAGGCTGAGGCTGTCGGCCTGGTAGTCGAGTCCGGTCAACGTGAGGCCGACGTCATGCCCGTCCACCTTGGTCGTCAGCCGTCGCCCGACCAGCTGTTCGGTGACGGTCTTCAGCACCGCGGCCGGGGTCACGGGCACGTTCGGCAACAGCGCCCGCCCGGCGGCGGCCAGGCCGAACAGCTCGGGAAGCGGGTTCAGGTCGAACCATCTGCCGTCGCTCATCAGACCAGTGTCGCCGAACGGGACGCCGATCGCCGCCGCAGGGGGTCAGCGGGCCGCGAAACGGGCGATGACACCCGCCAGGATCACCCAGAACGCCGCGGCCAGGCCGTAGTCGAGAATGACCGCGAGATTCGGGTCACTCACCGGGAAAAGGCCCGGCCAGAACAACGCCAGCGGTTTGGCCAGCGCCTGGATGAAGATGAAGAAACCGTTGCCCGCGTTGGCTCCTGCGAGCACCATCACCATGTACAGCAGCTCGATGAAAGCGAACACCGCTCCGACGCCGGTGATGACCCGCACGGCGGTGTTGCTCCTACTGGTGGTTCGCCATCTGGACATATCGGAAAAGTTCCCGGATTCCGCCGGGGCAAACGCTTCAGTGGCCAGATTGCGCCGATCGGCCGTACCTCGCGTACTGCCCGCAGGTGCGTTGTGACGGAGCGCTCACCAAGCGATATCGATTATCATTGTCAATATGACTGCCGATGACTGGAATGACGGCTGGGAACGCCTGATGGCGAGATACCAGCCAGGGCGCGCGCAAGCGATCGAGCGAATGATCGAGCTGGTCGCGACGCGGTGCGAAGGTCCCGCGCCGCGCGTGCTGGACGTGGGAGGCGGCACGGGCACCCTCTGCTCCCGCCTGCTCGAACGCGTGCCCGGGGCGGAGGTCACCCTGGTCGATCTCGACCCGGTGATGCTGACGATCGCCGGCTCGTCCCTGTCGCCGTCGGTGCGGGTGGTCCGGGCCGATCTGCGAGAACCGGGCTGGACAGACCTGCTGCCGCATACCGGTTACGACGCCGTTCTCGCGGTCATGGCGTTGCACTACCTGCCGCCCGGCCGGTTGACCGAGCTGTACGCCGAACTCGGCGGGCTCGTGCGGGCGGGCGGATTCGTGGCCAACGTGGACGACATGCCCGATGGGGAGGCGGTGGCGTCCACGGTCGAGGACGGCGAAGACCTCTGGGGCGCTTGGTGGAGCCAGGTCGCGGCGGACCCGGTGCTCGGCCCGGCGGTGGCCGAAAGGACCCGACTGTTCGGAGAGTCACCTTCGGCCGAATGGCATCCTCCTGCCGCGTGGCACCTGCGGGCGCTGGGGGCCGGGCCGGTCGACGAGGCGGCCGTGACGTGGCGGAACGGTGCCCAGGCCGCCGTGGTGGCGTTCAGAGTCCGGTGAACGGTGCTGTGCTCTCAGCACCGTCAGGCGCCGCGCGGTCAGTCGTCCAAGGGAGCGCCGCGCCACTGCCAGCCGGCGCGCGAGGGACGTCCGGGGAGGTCCACCCGGTCCGTCGCCCACAGCAACGCCGTCCAGGGATCGACGTCGGCGGCGTCCACCTCCGGGAACATCCGCGCGAGCACTCGCGAACAGACGTCACGTGTGGGGTCGAGGGTGACGTCGAGGCCCCTGGCCATGTCCTCGCCGTGGACCAGGACCTCGACACAGCCCATTCCGGCGAAACCCTCGAGGTCGGCGCGTCCGCTCGGGTGATACGCGCGGACCTCCGGGTCCGCCGTGCGGAGCGTGGCGCCGAGGATGCCGCCGCCGACCGTGACGAACTCCAGTAGCTCCGACGGCGTCGCGGCCTGGTCGGCGACGGCTTCGAAACAGACGAAACGCGGTGTGGACGGCCGGGCGATCACCAGTCCCGCGTAGGAGATGAGGCAGTCGCCGAGATGCTCGGCCGTGCGCCAGGCGTTCAGTTCGCCGGTGCCCGGCGCCGACGGCCAGTCACGGCCCGACGCCTGACGCAGTCCGCTGACCACACTCGCCAGTGCCGCGTCGAGGTCGTCGGCCGTGATCGTCATCGTGGCATCAGCTCAAAGGTGTCGGAAACGCGACCGGACCACGGCGGCCGTTCTTCCCGGCCGCGCGCACACCGAAGAACACGTTGTCCTTCGACAGATCCACTTTAACCTCGGTCGTGTCGCCGACCTTGATCACGTGTGTCCAGTCGGGCGCCGTCGTCTCCCGCCACACGACCTCGTAACCGGCGAGATCCGGGTCCGTTCCCCGCCGCCACACCAGATCCGTGTCGTTCGTCAGCCGGTTCGTCCGGATCCGGACGTCTTCGGGGGTGCCCGGGGCGGTCGCCAGCGACCACATCGTCGCGGCGTTGACCCGCGCGACCCTGGCGATGAACGGGAAGTCGCAGAACTCCGGCAGATCGCCGAACCGCCGGCCGTTCTCCAACCGGACGTCCTGGTGCTGGTGCGCGTAATCCTCGTGCGGTTCGGTGAACCGCGCGGCCGGATAGCCCTGCTCCAGGAACGGGATATGGTCGCCGCCCCGCAGGTAGCGGTCGCGCCGGTGGATCACCCGCACGGCCATGCCGGTCGCGTCGTTCTCCGCGACCGAGCGCACGAACCGGGCCAGCTGACGGGACGGCGAGTCGTTTTCGCCACCGACCGCGCGCCGGATGTCCGCCTGCGCCGGGGTTTCCGACGTCGGCACACCTTCGGCGAACAACCGGATCGTGCGCGGGTCCCTCGTGCCGTCGTCCGCCCGGCTCGAGCCGACGATGTCGTTGGTGAACATCGCCTGCACGTTCGTGCCCGCCGATTTGTACAGCGTGGCCATATGCCGAGCGCCGAACAGGCCCTGTTCCTCACCCGCGACCGCCGCGAACACGATGGTCGCGGCCGGACGGCGAGTGGCGAACACCCGGGCGAGCTCCATCGCGACGGCCACCCCGGAAGCGTCGTCGTCGGCGCCCGGCGCATCCTTCGTCGCGTCGAGCGGATCGGAACACCGCGAGTCGTAGTGGCCCGACACGACATAGACCCGCTCGGGAGTGGTGGAGCCGCGCAAGGTGGCGACGACGTTGGTGATCGTGGTGGCGACAGGGATCCTGGGCGGAGCGGGCTGTTGGAGATACGACTGCGCCTCGACCTTCATCCGGCCGCCCGACCGTTCCGCGGACTTCTCCAGTTCCGCGAAGATCCAGTCGCGGGCGGCGCCGATGCCGCGGACGGGATCGGTTTGCGAAGACAACGTATGCCGCGTCCCGAAAGCCGCGAGCCTGCGTACGGTGGCTTCGATCCGGTGTTCGTCGATCTCCCGCAGGATGGTCCGGAGTTCGGCGTCGGGGCGTTGCGGGGTGAGACGTTCGCCGGGGCCTCGTTCGTCGAATTCTTCGGCGGCCGGGACCTCGGCGCTGGCAGTTGAAGACAGAGCGGTTGATGACAGAGCCGTTGAAGACAGAGCCGTCGAAGACAGGGCGGCCGCCGACAGCGCGGCCGACGTGGACAGGAAAACTCGTCTGGACCTTTCCTCAGCCATTCCCCGTTCCTACGCGCCTTGTGTTCGGGCGTCTACCCGCGAAAAGGATGAGCGCGGCGGACGGGGGATGAGGGAGAATCACCGGGTGATCTTCGGAAGAAAGAAGTCCGTGGCCGAGGCACTCCAGGAAACGGTGGAGAGCCGGGGGCGCCGTGTGAGCGTGCTCGTCGATGCGCTCGTCCTCGTCGACAAGGCCGGCACAGCCGCTGAAATCGCGACGGCCTTCGAGATGATCACTGAGACACCGGCGCTCATCGCGACTCTCGACGAGTACTGGCGGTACGAGCGGGCGCTGGACGCGGTCGCCCTGACACTCAGGGCTGGTAAGGCAGGAGTGCTGACGACCGCGATCGCGGCTTCGCACCGCGACGGCCGGGTCCGGGAGCTGGCGGTCACGAGACTGCTGGCGAAACCGTGCCCGGAGACACTTCCGTTCCTGCTGTTGCGCATGACGGACTGGGCATCCCCGGTCCGCGACGTCGCCCGCGCGGGCGTCATCCGGCTGCTGCACGATGATCCGGCGACCTACCTGCGGCCGGCCGCCGAAACGATGCTTCACCTGGGGCGCCGTCGCCGCGGCGGCTTCGGCGTTCGCCAGCTGTACGCGGCCGCTTACGACGTCCCGGTGGCGGTGCTCGAGCAGTTGATGTGCTCGGCGAACCTCGCGGTGCCGCGGTTCGCGTTCGAAGTCCGCACCCGGCGGGGCGACTTCAAACTCGACGAGCTGATCCGGCTCTCTCTGACGAATTCCGACAAGGGCATCCGCGCACGAGCCGGTGAGGCCGTCGCACGCCAGGCCGTCTGGACCGGTCGCGTGGACGTCCTGCGCAAGCTGGCCGCCTGTCGTCACGGCGAGGTACGGATCAGCGCACTGACCGGACTCGCGCGCCTCGGCCACTGGGAGGAAATCGCCGGTCTGCTGGACGACCGTTCCACGCTGATCCGAGCGCTCGCACGGGATGCCGCCCGGCGTACGGGCGTCGACGCCGTCGTTTGGTACCGGTCCGCTGTTTCCGGTGCGAACCCTTCCTTGGGGGCCATCGCGGGACTTGCGGAGTCGGGGCGGGAAGAGGACGGACAGCTGCTGTATCCGTTGCTGAAACACCCCGTGGCCAGGGTGCGAGCTCAAGCCGTTGGGGCACTGCGGATTCTGGATGCTGTTCCGGTCGATTCAGTGAGGTCGATGGTCGAGGATCCTTCGCGACGAGTGGTCAGGGCGGCTTTGAAGGCGTTGCGGACACTGGCCTGAGTTCGTTGCTCAGACCTCCTGAGGTTCGTCGTCCTCGGGACCTGTGCGTGGTTCGTGGAGCGGCTCTGGCGCCGTCTCGTAGGTATGGCCGCTCGGCGTGGTGATGATCATGCCGCCGTCGCCGGTGGGCACGGCCGACCAACCGGGTTCTTCCCGAAGCAGGTTGTGGCTTTTGCAGTGAATGTGGCAGTTGTACCGGTTGGTCTTGCCGTCGCGGGCCCAAGGGATGATGTGATCGATCTCGGAGAATTCGGCAGGCCGGTGACAGCCCGGTTGCGTGCACTCGCGATCCCGCGCCTTGATCAACCGTGCCAAGGAGGCCGGTGACCGGTGTTTGTCGGCGCCGGCTTCGAGCAGTTGGCCTGTGGCGGAGTCGGTGATCAGCCGCGACCAGGTCGAGCCTGGGTCGGAGGCGATCTCGCGGACCAGCCAATCGGGGATGGGCCCGTACCCGGCGAGCGTCGCGGGGTCGTCGCGTGCGCCGACGAGTGTCAGGAAATCGACATAGACATGGATGTGCGCACGCGGCTTGCCGTGTCCGTCCTCGGCCAGCAGGCGTTCGGCGAAAATGTCGGCGCGATGCTGGTCGAGGGTCCGGGATTTGTCTCTGTTCCGCCGTTCTCGCGCGGCTCGGCTCATCGAGGCGTAGATGGAACTGGCGACTTCCGTGGGAAGATGGCCGGCGAGTGTGGACATGGTCTCGTCGTTGTGTTCCAACGAGATACGCCGCAACGCACGTTTCTTGGCGGCTCGTTCGCGATAGCCCTCGGGATCGAATTTCTGCACGGCGTGACTCACCGAGCCCCGGATCGCACCGGGATCACGATCGGCGAGCCGGTTGGTCAGCCAGGCGTCGACCTGTGCCGCGACCTCGTCCGACACTTCCCTGGTTAGTTGCATGACCTTGGAAGCCTTGTACAGGTCGATATCGCCACGCTCCAACGCCGCCAGCGTGTTCGGCAGGCGAGCGACGAGGGCGCAGGAGGTCTCGACGAGCAGGAACGCGTGATTGCGGGTGACCGAGAAGCGCAAGGCGACCTCCTCGGTCACAGATCTTCGTGATCCGCCGCGAACGGCGAAATCGGCTAACGCTCGTACCTGACGTCCCTGTGTCCGGCGAAGCGAAAGCTCTTCGTCGAACGCGGTGTCAAGAAAGCGAGCGGCTTTCGGGTTATAAGGGAGAGTTGTGGTCATGCCCATGATTGTACCCGAACAGACGTTCGAATGCGATCAAGTCTGTGATCGAATTTACGCGGAGAGTGAACGGGCATCTCGCTCACCCAGATCGTGACCGACAGCCCGCCTCGCCTGCTTGAATGGGTGAGTGAGCGAGGACTACCCGAGACTGCTGGAAGACCGAGAAGTGCTGGTGGCGCGCGGAGTTGAGCGACGACAAGCGCGGCTGCGAGGCTGGCTTGACGGCTACGACGGGCCGCGACCGCTCTATCGGATCGAACTGTTCCTCGGCCGTGACCGGTATACGGCCACCGCCATGGACCTGTTCGAGTCACTCGTCCGATTGCGTCGTCAGCTGGAACCCGGGGGCTGGGCGATCGCCGTTCAAGGGGCCCGCCACGACACTTATCCGAGCGGGATGTGCAGGGATATGGGTGGTGGTAGGCGAATCTACGTAATGCGGACCGGCAGCAAGACCTCGGCAGCCGACCTCGTCGATACGCTGGCCGATGCGGAACTCGACCAGATCGTGACTGTCGCGGAGCAGAAGACCCGGTACGCCGAATGGTGCGAGTCGGCCACAGGTCGCCGAGTCTGAGCGCACGTCACAAGACTGGTGGGCGAAGATGGTGTCTTCCTGGGAATCCGACGCGGAGGTGGCGATCCGTGCCGCGGACGCCGCGTGCGAGGTGATCCGTCGATCCTGCGGTCGAACGCTTCGACAAGGGCGACGGCGATTTCGCCACCGAGGCCGATCTCGCCGCGGAGCGCGTGATCCGGGGAGTTCTGCGGGAGGCGCGGCCGGACGACGGGTCGTCGGTGAGGAGTACGGCGCGGACGAGGAAGCCGGCTCGCGGACCTGGCTGGTCGATCCCTTGTGCGGCACGATGAACTACGCGGTGCGGACCCGGTTGGTCGCGGTCGGCATCGCCTTGCGTGCCGGCGACGACGTGACCGCGGCGGTGCCAGCCGACCCGTTCTCCGGAGAGATGTGCTCACTTCCAGAGCTGCGACCCGCTCACTTGCCGCGAGTCGCGCTGTCATGCCGATGTGCGGACACTGCTTGACTGGTTCGTCTCGTGTGCGTTCTGTCGGTATTGCGGTGGAATGGTGTCATGGTTGAACTTCCGATCTGTGATCGTGCCGGCAACGCCTTGATCGAGTTTCGTTTCGTCACGGAGGAGGAATTGGGGCGTCTGGTCAAGCGGGTGACCGTGCCCGCGTCGTTGGTTGTCGCTATCCACGCGGAAGCCGTCCTGATGATGTTCGACAGCCGGCGGAGGCAGTGGGAGCTTCCGGGAGGGATGCGGGAGACGGGTGAGAGCCCGCGCGAGGCCGCGGTAAGGGAGCTGGGTGAGGAGACCGGCATCCATGGCGTGGACCTGTCGTTCGCCGCCATGGCCGAGTTCGATCTCACGAAGCCGGAGCGTCGGGAACTCCTGGCCGTATATCGGGTTCAGCTGCAGGTCGTGCCTCGGATGACCGTCAACGATGAAGCGCTGGACTTTCGATGGTGGCCGCCATCGGAACCGGTGAGTGAGGATATGAGCCCGCTGGACGCGGAGATCGCCAGGCGCGTGGTCCGATCATCCACCAGCTGAATTCGCCGGGTCGTGCTGTCGTGGCGCGAAGTGCGCGGACACGCCGATGAGCGGCCGTGCTATTTCGGGTGCGCCGTGGCAGGTTTGTCTCCGTGTCGGACGATCATCACGCACTCGCTCACTCGCGGTGATCTGGCCGGGGCGACCGCGACCAGCCCGGTATCGCTGACGGACCTACCTGACCGGATCGGATCGGCGTGGGCTGTGGAAGAGGCGCAGCAGGCAGGTCGCGGCAGAGCTCGGCAGCGCCGCTTGGGTCACCGGAATCATCTGGGACCGGCAACATCTACTGGCTGTCGGAACGGCCGGTTACCACGGGCCTCCCGACACATCGGGGATGGTGGAGATCGGTTACGCCGTCGACCCGGCATATCGTCAAGGTCGGCGGTAGTCAGGTTTCGCATCTCCGCTCTTGCCGCCGTGCGTGCACTGACGTCCACTCGGTCTCGGAACAGTCTTCACGGTCCGACGGCCGGGTCGTCGAGGCCGAGTGGCGGCATCGTCGCGGTGTCCTGGGCCCAGGTGTCGCGGAATCCCGGCTGGACCGTGAGATCGACCAGTTCGATCCTGGCCCCGATGCTGTCGAGCCGGTGGTAGGTGAAGGAGCGACCGTAGGGGCAGGAGTCGAACTTGATCGGCGCGCCTCGATCCGCCAGGCGCTGTTTGTCCGCCATGACGTCCTTGGACCAGTACCCGAGGGTGCCCGCACGGACCGGATTCCAAGCCACACCGAGGGTGCGGGTGAGGTCCTCGGTCGCTTGTCCGATATCTCGAACGACGAAGCACAGGTGGTAGAAGGCGTTCTACCGATTCCGCGATGCCGATCGCTCAGCGACGCCGTGTCAGCCCTCGCCCTCCGCGAGCAACTCCCGCAGCATGGCCAGCAGTTCCCGCCGGTCCCCGGCCCCGAGTTTCCCCCGGATCCGGGCCATGTGGTGTTCCACGGTCTTCCCCGAGATGAACAGTTTGCTTCCGGCCTGTTTGTACGTCAGCCCGTCGACGACCAGCCGGGCGACCTCCAGTTCGCGTTCGCTCAACGTGCTCAACCCGGTGGTGGCGGCGGGTTCCGGAGCGCGTCCTTGGAACTGGCGGGCCGCTTCGAGCAGCTGGACCATCGCCTTGCGGTCCGAGGTCCGGATCGCCGCTTGGCCCGCCAGGCGGGAAGCGTCCCAGCAGAGGCCGAGTTCGTGCAGTTCCGAGGAGGACGCGGTGATCTCTTCGGGGTCGAAGGTGCCGGTCAGGACCGCGAGCCAGCCGGTCGCGGCGGCGGCGAGTGCGGCCGGATAGCGTCCGCAGGGCGCGAAATCTTCGAGTGCGGCCAGATGTTCCGCGGCCGACGTGTGATCCTCGACGGTGATGGCGGCGTGCAGTTCGTGCCAGCGCAGGGTGGCTGTCCACAGTGGAGGGTTGCCGAGCGCGTCGAGTACGGTGTGCGCTCGCTCGAGTTGCCCGGCCAGTTTGGCGCTCGCGCCGCCCCGTGCGGCCGCGATCGCGAGTTCTCCCAGCGGCAGCAACGAATACAGGTCCGGCTGCTGCCGCATCGAAGCCTGATAGGCCCGGTCCCAGGAGCGTTGCAGGCCGGGAAGGTCGCTCGCCCGCCGCGCCAGGCCCAGTTGCAGGGTGGCGGCGAAAAGCTCGTCGCGCGCTTCGAGACCGTCCGGTGGCATCAGGGCCTCGGCGGCCGTTTTGAGGTCGCCCGCGGTCATTGCGACCCAGCCGACCAGCAGCCGATGCCGTTTCGCGAGCAGGTCGCCGCCGATCCGCCCGCTCACCGCGCGGCTCAACACCGACTCGGCCAGCGCGAGTTCGCCGGAATGCAGGCCGACCAACGCGGCGAGGGCCGCCGGGCTGTCCGGGAGCGGCGCCGGCGCCCCCGCCGATTCCAGCATCGAAGCCGCACCCAGCAGGGCCGACAGGGTTTCGGCGCCGCAACCGGAGACCGAACCGGTGATCGCGCGCGCCATCCGTGAGGCGGCACCCGCGAACAGGGTCGGGACTTCGGGGGTTTCCAGCACGCCGCGGGCGGCTTCGAGTTTTCCGGTGCCCAGCAACGCGATCGCGGCGAACGCCTTCGAGCCCGCGCGGCCGGACCATTGGTACAGCTCCGCGCTGTGCGCCAGTTCGCCGCGATGCGCCAGCACGGTCGCCGCCACTTCGGCGCCCGCGGCCCTGGCATCGGTGTCCGAAGTGCTGCCGAGCATCCCGTCACCGAGCCGGAGCGCGGTGTCGAGGTCCCCGGCCAGCGCCGCGGCGTGCGCCCAGCCGACGGTGAGCGCCGCGCCGCGCCCACCGGCCTCGGACGCGGCTTCGTAGAACCGCGCCGCGAGTTTCGTGTCGTCGGGCATCGCTTCACGCGCGGCCGCCTCGAAGGCCGCCGCCGCGCTGGCGCCCGAACTTCCCGTTCCCAGCAGGGATCGGGCGAGGTCCAGCACCGGAAGTCCGTCGCGCAGCTGGAGTTCCACCAGCCGCTGCAGCACCGTCAGCCGTCGGCCGGGCGACCCCCAGGTGCGGATGGCCTCGGCGGCGATCGGCAGCAGCACGTCGTCCTCGCCGAGGAGACCGGTCGCCCTGGCGCTGTCGAAGACTTCGGGCAGCCCTTCGCGATCGCGGTTGAGCAGGGCCGCCAGGAGATCGAGATTCCGGCCCGCGCCTGCCTCGGCCGCGATCAGGAACCGGTGGACGTCGTCGTCGAGCTGTTCCAGCTCACCGCGGAAGTCCGCGAGCCTGCCGGTGACCGCCCGCACCACCAGCCCCGGCACACCACCGGTCCTGGCGTGGACGTCCTCCGCCGTGGCCGGGTCGCCGCCGGCGTGCTCGACGAGTCGCCGGACGTCGTCGACGCCGAACGCGCCCAAGGTCACCGCTGTGCCGAAGGAATCGGCGAGTGCCCGCAAGGTGGTGGTCCGCGCGGCGGGCCGGAAGGCCAGGACGACGGGTGCCGTCGTTTCCTCCGCCAGCGTCTTGATCTTCGCGATCTCGTCGTCACCGAGCTGGTCGGCGTCGTCGACGAGCACCGCCTCGACCCCGGCGTGGCCGAAGTGGCGTCCGAGCAGGCCGAGCAGATGGGTCTTCCCGTGCCCGCCGGGGGCGACGACGGTGACCCGCACCGGGAGCTCCGGGGCGGCGGTCACCTCGTCGAGCAGGCGCCGGGCACCCGGATGGATGATGCCGGGCTTGTCGAGCAGTGCGTTCAACAGCGACCTTCGGGGGAGGAAGTCACGCCGGGGGTGACCGGCGCGCACGAGCTCGAAGTGGTGGGAGGGGCTTCGGGACCCTTGTCGGCGGTGGCTTCTCGGGTGGTCAAGGTGAGCAGCAGCGTCGTCGCGGCCAGCACCACGACCGCGGCACCGGCGACGAGCGGCTTGCGTCGGCTGAGCAGTTTCGCCGCCCCGGTGCGTTCTGGCAAGGGGAACGGGGTGATGTCGACGGGCGGCCGTTCGGGCCGCTCGGTGAGCTCTCCTGGCACGTCGACCCGGGGAAGAAGGGTGGTTTCGACGGTCGCGACGGCGTTCGACGCCGGGCCGCCGGGTTGAGGAAGGTCACGTCGCGCGGCGATGTTGGCCGCACCGGTCGCCACCGTCAGCACCGGATCACCCGACGCGAAGACGGGGCACGGTGTCCGGCCGGGAATCGGTGGGGCGTCGCCACAGAGCACGATGCCCGCCAGCGCCTGCGGCGGGATCCCCGCGCCGTGCGCGAGTTCGAAGACCTTGCCGACGGCCTCACCCGGCTCGACGCCTTCCACCGTTTTGACCGGCTGCCAGCCGTTGACGCCGGCCGCCGCGATCGTGACCACCGCGCCGTCGGGCCCGAATTCGCAGACACCGGCGGTGACGTCGCCCTGCGGGGCGAGGTACGCGTGCAGTGCGGCGATGGGCGCGGCGACCAGCGCGGCGCGGGGGAAGCCGGCTTCGGCCAGTGCCCGGCGCAGCAGCTCCCGGCGGAACGAACCCCAGCCGACGGGGTGGGTGAGCACGATGTGCTGCGGCTTCTCGCCGAAGCGTTCGGCCGCTTGATCCACCGCGGCGTCCACCAGGACCGCGCTGAGGGATTCGGCCGGGAACCGCTCGCCGCCGACGATCACGGGGACGTCGTCGCCCACCCGTTCGTGGAACCCGGTCAGCAGCCGGGCGGGCGCGGACCGGCCCGCTTCGACGGCGGCGTCCCCGGTGAGCAGGTAGCCGTCGTCGTCGAGGAACACCGCGGACGCCGCCGCCGGGCCGCGCGCGCCGAGCCACGACGGCTCGGGCACGCCCCAGCCGTCGCCGGTGTTCACGCAGGTGGCGGCGGTGGTGCGGGTCGAGGCGATATCGATGCCGAGGACGTAGGGCAACGAGCATCCTCCTTCGCTTGACCAGCCCCTAAGGACCAAATAGGGCCACTCACCCGAACGGCTTGACCCTTCTGGGTGAGGGTTGGCATTAAACCCAACCGAGTGCGTCTCGGTTAAGCCCCTAACGCCCTAACGATGTCATACCGATCCCCTATTGGCTGAGTGAGCGACGACCAGGAGTGATCCCCGATGTGCCCAGAGGCACCGGCTCACTAACTTCGGTGACCTGCGCTCAGCCGTGCCCTCCGGCCGCTGTGCCTGCCCCACCGACCTAGACCTCCAGGAGAGTCCTTTCATGGGTTCCGTCCAGACCCTGCACGACTTCACGCTGAACCTGCTGAACGACACCGCCGCCCGTGCGGCGTTCGCCAACGACCCGCAGCAGGTGCTGGCCGACGCCGGCCTCGGTGACATCAACGCCGCCGACGTGCACGAGGTCGTCCCGCTGGTCCTCGACTTCGTCCCGGTCGACACCGCCACCGACCTCACCGGAACCACCGCGGCCACCGCCGACAACCTGGCCGGTTTCGGCGGCGTCACCAACGTCGTCAACGGCACCGACGGCGAGTGCGCCGACGGCGTCCAGGGCGCGATCGACCAGCTCACCGCGCTGACCGCCGGCCTGCCGGTCGCCGTCCCCGGTGCCGACGCCCTCCCCGGCGTGCCGAGCCTTCCGGGTCTGCCCGAGGCCGGTCTCCCCGCCGTTCCGGGTCTGCCGGAGCTGGGCGGCCTGCCCGCCGTCCCCGCCGTGGGCGACCTGCCGGTCGACGTCCCGGGCCTGCCCGCCGTCCCGGCCGTCTCCGACGTGACCGACGTGTCGAACGCCGCCGCCGGCGTGACCGCGCTCGCGCAGAACACCGTCGGCAGCTTCGGCCTGACCGACGACCTTTCGCGTGGCCTCGACGCCGCCCCCGCCGCCCAGGCCGGTGACGTCGCCACCGGTGCCGTCGACACCGCGACCGACCTGGTCCACGACGTCCCGGCCGTGGACACCGCCGGTCTCCCGGCCGTCGACTCGGTTCCGGCCGTCGGCGACCTGGCGGGCGACCTGCCGCGCGCCGACGGTGTCGCGGGCGGTGCCCCCGACTTCCTGTCGACGGTCGGTGACCTCACCAGCGTCATCGGTCAGACGGGTGTCGCGGACGTCACCACCAAGGTGCACGACATCGCGAACAACTACGGCAACGGCGACATCGCCAACAACATCGCCCACAACAACGGCGACGTGACCGGCAACGTGGCCAACGAGGTCGCCAACGTCGCGAACCACGCGGGTGTCTCCGAGGTTCACGACACGGTTTCCGAGGTCGGCAACAACATCGGCCACACCATCGGCAACCTGAACGACGTCAACATCGGCACCGGTGACATCGGTTCGAACAACGACATCCACATCGGCTGATCCGAATATTTTTCAGCTCTGTGCCAGGGCCCCGCGACCACACCAGGTCGCGGGGCCCGCAGGGCGTTGTTGGCCCATGCCACATTGATTCCGCGCTTGGTTAAGGGAACACTGCATCCCCGTGACAGCCCCAGCCTGGCTCGACGTGCTCAACGAGACCTTGGACGCCTGTGCCGCCCACGGTCGCGCCGACCTGGCCGAACGCCTCCGCCGCAGACGTGACCACCAGGCGCCGGGCACCCGGATCGCGGTGGTCGGTTTTCCCAAGCAGGGCAAGGGTTACCTGCTCAACGCGCTGCTGAACGCGCCGGTCTGCGCGGTCGGGGACGCGAGCACGCCCGCCGTGCCCACCGAGATCGGTTACGCCGCGGATCCCGCCGCGACGCTGATCGGGCACGCCAGGGAAAGCGTGCCGGTCGGGAATCTCGCCAAGGAACTCGAGGTACGGCCGCCCGGTTCGCTGCGCCGGGTCGAAGTCGGCCTGCCGCGCGAACTGCTCGGCACGGGACTGGTGCTGGTGGACACCCCGGCGATCGGGGATCCCCGATCACCGCGCACGGCCGCCACCCTCGACGTCCTCGCCGACGCGCACGCGGTGATCCTCGTGTCCGACGCGACGCAGGAACTCCAGCCGGCCGAACTGGCGCTGGCAAGGCATATCCGGACCTGGTGCCCCGCACTCGTGCTGGCACTGACCAAGATCGACGTGAGCCCGGACTGGCGGGAACTCGCCGCCCGCAATCGCGCCGCGCTCTCCGAGACCGGGGTCGTCGCCGACGTCTTCCCCGTGTCCGCGACGGTGCGCCAGGCGGCCGCGAAGGCCGGTGACGCCGGCCTGAACGGACGGTCCGGTTTCCCGGAACTCTTGAACTGGGTGGGGGAACAGGCCGCGCGCCCGATCGAACGCACCCGTGCGCTCGCCGCCGCGGTGAGTGTGCGGGCGGCGGCGGTCGAACTCGTCGAGACGCTGCAGGCGCGGCTCGACGCCGTCTCGCAGGACAACGGGACCGATCAGGTCACCCTGCTGCACCAGGCACAACGGCGCACCGAGGAACTGCGGCGGCAGAACGTCCGCTGGCAGAACCTGTTGTCGGACGAGATCACCGACCTGATCTCCGACGCCGAATACGATCTGCGCGAGCGGACCAGGGTGATCGTGCGCCATATCGACCGCACCTTCGACGAGGGCGATCCGGTGCAGATCTGGCCGGATTTCCAGACCTGGCTGGAAGAGAACCTCGCCGAAGCCGTCGAGACGAACTACAACTGGGTGTCGGACCGGGCGACGTGGATCGCGCACGCGGTCGCCACGAGTTTCGGGCCGCGCTTCGGCCAGGCCCCGGAACTGCCGCTGACCGGGTCCGGAGTGGACTCGATCCCCGAGGTCGGCGCCCCCAAGATCGAGCGGTTCAAGATCGGGCAGAAACTCTTCACCGGCTTGCGCGGCTCCTACGGCGGCGTGCTGATGTTCGGCCTGGTCACCAGTCTGGCCGGGCTGCCGCTGATCAACCCGGTGTCCCTCGGCGCCGGTGTCGCGTTCGCGACCAAGAGTGTGCGTGACGAAGGCGGGATGCGGTTGCAGCGGCGTCAGGCGCTGGCGAAGGCCGCCGCGCAGCGCCACGTCGACGACGTGTTCATCCGGTTCAGCAAGGAGATCAAGGACGAGGTCCGTCAGGTCCAGCGGCGGCTGCGTGATCATTTCGTCGCGTTGTCCGACGAACTCGCGGAAGAGCTGACCCGCCAACGGGAACTGATCATCGCGGGCTCCGCCGAACGGGAGCGGCGCACCCAGCGGGTCAAGAAGGAGATCGACCGGCTGGCCGCACTGCACCGGAAGGTGGGGGCGCTCGGCAGTGGCGCCGCGCCTCGCCGGGAGCTTTCGGCGTGACCGCCGGCGTACTCTTTCCCGCGGAGGCGGCATGAGCACCGCACTCGATGTCCGTGAACTCCTGAACGAGGCCGCGGCGCACTATCGTGGCAGGCCGCACGCGGTGTCGATGCTGCGGGAATGCCTGGAGCGACTGGAAGAACCGCTGCGGGTCGGCTTCGCGGGCACGCCGGGCACCGGGAAGTCCACTTTGGTCTCCGCGCTGGCGGAATGGCCGACCAGGGCCTTGCGTGAACTCGATCTGTTCGACACCCCGGCGCCCGCCGAACACGTCGACGCGACGGTGCGCCTGGTGCGTCATCTCGAACCGGACGAACTCGCCGGCACCCGGCCGGTGGGCGGGTCGCCGTTCGCGCGGCAGACGGCGGTGAATTCGGTGCTGGTGCTCGGCAGGGCCGACGAGGTCGGCGCGGGCCGGATCGACGCCTTGCTCACCGCGAAACAGCTGGCGCGCCGGGCTTGGCGCGAGAACCCGGATTGCGCGGGGTTCCAGGGGGTCATCGCGGTCGCCGGGCAGCTGGGGTACGCGGGCCGCGCGCTGCGGGACGACGAATTCGAGGTGCTGCGCGCGCTCGCGTCGGTCTCCCGGCCGGAGCTGGAGCGGTATCTCCTGTCCGTGGATTCCTTTGTGGACGATCCGTTCCCGGTGGGGGTCCCGCCGGAGTCGAGGAAACACCTGGTGTCGCGGTTCGGCCTCTACGGAGTCCGGCTGGCGATCACCCTGATCCGCACCGGCTGCGAGAGCAGGCTGAAACTTTCGGCGGAACTCGTGCACCGCAGCGGCCTCGGCGACCTGCGGGACACGCTCGCGGGATGCTTCGTCGCGAGGGCCGACGCGCTGAAGGCACGCACGGCGGTGGTGCGGCTGGAAGGGCTGCTCGCCGCCGAACCGCTTCCGCACGGTGACCGGCTGGCCGCCCGCGTGGAGCGCTTCGCCGCGGCCGCGCACGACTTCCGGGAACTGCGGCTCATCGCCGGCATCCGCGGTGGCCGCACGGCGTTGTCCGGGGAGATCGCCGAGGAGGCCGTCCGGTTGCTCGGCGCGCAGGGACTCGCGCCCACCGAGCGGCTCGGTCTCGAACCCGACGCGGATCCCGCCGAGATCCACGCGGCCGCGGAAGACGCGCTCGTCCGCTGGCGGCAGGAGGCGGAGCGGCCCGACGCCGCGCACGCCGAACGCGCCGCCGCACGGGTGATCGTGCGTTCGGTCGAGGGACTGCTCAGCCTGTTCGTGGCTTGACGCCTGCTGCTCCCGGAGTCACCATAGACCTCTCTATGGTGGCTCTGACCAGGCGAAAGGGGTCCGGCATGCCCGAAGACGTGCGTCCGGATGTGCGGCTTCTCGGTGAACTTTTCGCGCGGTGGGCGAAGACGGCTCCCGAGCGGGAAGCTCTCTCGTTCCCAGGGCGACGGCTCACCTGGGCCGAACTCGACGAGCGGGCGAGGCGGGTCACCGGCGCGCTCGCGGCCGCCGGGCTCGGCAGGGGAGACAGGGTCGCGTTCGTCGACAAGAACACGCCGGCCTGCCTGGAGGTGACCTTCGGCGCGTCCTCGCTCGGAGCCGCGAACGCGGTGGTCAACTGGCGCCTCGCGCCGGAGGAACTGGCTTACGTCCTCGGCGACAGCGGCGCGCGGATCGTCTTCGCCGGTCCGGAATCGCTGGCCGCCGTCGAGGCGCTGCGTGACCGGCTGCCGTCGGTCGAGCGCGTGATCGTCGTCGGCGGAGAAGACGACCAGTACGAGGACTTCCTGGCCGGAGCGGCCCCTGCCGGGTTGTCACCCGAGGTCGGCGAACACGATGGCGCGCTGGTCATCTACACCAGCGGCACCACCGGTTTCCCCAAGGGCGCCGTGCTGACGCATCGGAACCTGCTGGCGCACAGCCGCAACGCCGGCGCGCAGTTCCCGATGGGGGAAGGCGACCGCAACCTGGTCGCGATGCCGCTGTTCCACGTCGGCGGGAGTTGTTACGCCATCATCGGTTTCCACTACGGGCAGCCGACGACGATGACCCGCGAACCCGACGGCAAGTCCCTGCTGGGCGCGCTGGCCGAAGGTGTCACGCACGCGTTCCTGGTGCCCGCCGTCGTCGCCGGGATCATGCAGGCGGGGGAGCGGGCCGTCGCCGCGTTCTCGCGGTTGAAGTACCTCGGTTACGGCGCGTCGCCGATGCCGCTCCCGTTGCTGCGGAAATCGCTCGCGGCCTGGCCGGACACCAGGTTCGTGCAGGTCTACGGCATGACCGAACTGTCGGGAGTGGTGACGGCGCTCGATCCGGAAGCGCATCGCGATCCGGCCAGGCCCGAGCGGCTGGCCTCGGCGGGCACGGTGCTGGCCGGGGTGGAGATGCGGGTCGTCGACCCGGCGACGCTGGAGGACGCCGAGCCCGGGACCCCTGGCGAACTGTGGTTCCGGACCGACCAGGCGATGGCGGGCTATCTGGGCAAACCCGAGGCGACCGCGGAGACGATCGTCGACGGCTGGGTCCGCAGCGGTGACGTCGGCAGGGTCGACGACGGTGGCTTCGTCTTCATCGAGGACCGAGTCAAGGACATGATCATCACCGGCGGCGAGAACGTCTACTCGCCCGAAGTCGAGCGGGTCATCGCCGAACATCCCGCGGTCGGCGAGGTCGCCGTCATCGGTGTCCCCGACGAGCGCTGGGGAGAACAGATCAAGGCGGTCGTCGCGCTCGCGCCCGGGCAGCGGGTCGACGTCGACGAACTCGTCGAGTACTGCCGGGAACGGCTGGCGCATTACAAATGCCCGCGTACGGTCGAAATCGTGGAGGCGCTGCCGCGCAACGCGACCGGCAAGATCCTCAAACGCACCTTGCGGCGCCCGTACTGGGAAGGGCGGGGAAGGGTCGTCTGATGCCGTCGATCGTCAGCCGCGAGAAGTACTTCGACGCGGCCTTGGACATCCTCGCCGAGTCCGGGTTCGCCGGCCTCAACGTCGGCACGCTCGGCAAACGCCTGGGCGTCACCAGTGGATCCTTCTACCACCATTTCGGCGGCTGGCCGGCTTTCGTCGGCGCGCTGCTCGAATTCTGGACGCAGCGGCAGGTGTGGATCCTGCGGGAGCTGGACTTCGGTTCCGGCGGGCCCGAGGCGGACTTCGCCGCGCTGATGAGCCTGACGCGTGGCCTCAGGCATCGTGCGGAGGCGGCCATCCGTGCCTGGGCGGCGAACGACGAAACCGTTCGCGTGGCGCAGAAACGCGTCGACTACACCCGGGTCAAGACGGTCGGGAAGGTGGTGGCCGAGCTGATCCCCGACCGGCGTCGCGCGGAGGTCGTGACCTCGCTCGGGCTGGCGATGCTGGTCGGGTATCAGCAGGTGGCCTCGGCGGGGGGATTCACCGACCTCGGCGAGATCCTCGACGAATACACCCGGCTGGTGCTGGCCGGTTAGGCGTTGCCGAGGACCCGGGTCACGGTGATCTCGATGACCACGCGTTCCGGATTCGGCTTGGGCTGCCGGTACCGCGCGGCGTAGCGGTTCTCGGCGTCGCGCACCGACTCCGGGTCTTCGCGCAGCACCGCGCGTCCCTCCAAAGTGGACCACCGGGGTCCGTCGAGCTGGCAGGCGGCGACCGGAATGCCCTTTTCGCCCGCTTCCTTGACCATGCGGGCCTTCTTGGACGAGCGGAACGTGATCACGCGGGCGATCCCGGCCTCGAAGTCCACCGTGACCCCGACCGCGACGACATGCGGGGTCCCGTCCGGCCGGACGGTGGTCAGGGTGGCAAGGTGCCGCTCGGTCCAGAAGTCCCGGAAGGTCTCGCCGCGCGCGCTCAAGTCGATCGTCATGCGGTCAACGCTAGGCCACCGTCCATGAAGGCGTCTTTTGAGGTAATAGTAAGGAAACTTTCTTAACTCTCTTGTTTTTGGCCCACCCGGATGTCACTCTCGGAACGCGCCGCCGCCACCAACGACGTTTCCGGAGGAGCCATGAGAAAGACCGTTCGGACAGTGCTGGCCGCGGCCGCGCTGACCGCCGGGCTGGTCGCCACGACCGCCCCCGCCACCGCGGTGACCGCTCAGGGAACCCCTTACCTGCCGGGAGTTCTGCGCCCCTCGGTGTCGCAGGCGACGCAGGACGCCGCCCTCGCCAAGTACTACGACTACTGGAAGAAGAACTTCCTCACCACGAAGTGCGGGACGGGCACCTACGCGGTCAAGGCGCCGGACGCCGACCACGCCTTCGTGGCCGAGGGTCAGGGCTACGGGATGACCATCGCGGCGATGATGGGGAACAAGGACTCGCAGGCCCGGACCGTCTTCGACGGCATCCTCAAGTTCGTCAAGGCGCACCCGTCCGTGATCGACAAGGATCTGCACGCGGCCGAGCAGAACGAGAGCTGCCAGAGCGTCAACGGCAGTGACTCGGCGACCGACGGGGACCTCGAAATCGCCTACGGCCTGCTCCTCGCCGACAAGGTCTGGGGCAGCGGCGGTTCGGTGAACTACAAGGCCGAGGCGCTGCGGATCATCAAGGCGATCAAGCGCAGCGAGGTCAACCTCGACACCAAGTTCATGCGGCTGGCGGACTGGGCCGACAGCGGCAAGTACATCAACAGCTCCCGGTCCTCCGACTGGATGCCGGGTCACCTCCGCGCGTTCGAGAAGGCCACCGGGGACTCGTTCTGGGGCCAGGTCCGGACCCGGCAGGAGAAGGCCGTCACCCAGCTTCAGCAGCAGTACGCGCCGAAGACCGGGTTGATCCCGGACTTCGTCGTCAACACCAACTCCACGCCGAAGCCCGCCCCCTTCGACTTCCTCGAGGGCAAGGACGACAAGTACAGCTACAACGCCTGCCGCGACCCGTGGCGGCTCGGCGTCGACGGCATCACCGTGTCGGGCAGCCCGGCGCAGGGCCAGGTCCGGAAGATGAACACCTGGATCCAGCAGAACACCGGCGGCGACCCGGCCAAGATCACCACCGGCTACCTGCTGTCGGGCGCCAAGATCCCGGGGCAGACGGGGCAGCACCCCTGCTTCACCGCGTCGTTCGCCATCGCGGCGATGAACGACCCCGGCAGCCAGGCCTGGCTGGACAAGCTGTGGACCTCGATCACGACGTGGTCGCCGAACGCCAAGGACTACTACGGCACCGGCATCACCGTGCAGGTCCTGCTCATCCTCTCGGGGAACTACGTCGCGGTCTGATCCGGGCGGCACTGCTCGCTGAAACGTCATGAAAGGGTCGTTCAGGACAAAAAATGTCCTGAACGACCCTTTCATGACATCCACCGGACCAGATTTCAACTGAGAGTTGACCTCTTCAACAGCCAGTTGTAGCGTCGGCGACCATCCGAAGCCCGTGGAGGTCCTTCATGCCGTCGACGCCGCTCACCCTGACCCGAACCTGGCGCCTGGCCGTGCTCACCGGCCTGGCCGCGCTCCTCACCGCGGCCTGCGGAGGCGGGCCCGACGGTGCGGGCGGCCAGGAACCCGCGGCACCGGGGGCGCCCGCCGCGATCCCCGACACGACCGCGTTGATCGAGTCCGTCCAGAAGGACGCCGCCGTCGCCGGCACCCTGCCCGCGAAGTACGCGCAGGCCGGGATGCTGCACCTGGCCTCGAACCTGCAGTCCGCGCCCAACAACTTCTACGCCGCAGACGGCAAGACCCCGATCGGCTACGAGGTCGACCTCGCCAAGGCCATCGGCAAGAAGCTGGGCGTCACCGTGCACCACCAGGACATGGCGTTCGGTTCGCTGATCACGAGTCTCCAGTCCGGCCGCGTCGATCTCACGATGGCCGCGATGAACGACACCAAGGCCCGCCAGGCGCAGATCGATTTCGTCGACTACTTCTCCTCCGGCATCACGATCATGGTCCGCAAGGGCAACCCGGACCAGATCGCCGGCCCGGACACGTTGTGCGGCAAGAACGTCGCGGTCGTGCAGGGGACGAGCCACCAGAAGTTCGCCGAAGAGCAGAACGGCAAGTGCACGCAGGCAGGCAAGCCCGCGCTGACCGTGACCGCGACCGATTCCGACACCCAGAACCAGAACCAGCTCCGCACCGGCCGGGTCGCCGCCATCCTCAACGACCTGCCCAGTGCGGTCTACATCTCGCGGACCGCGGGCGAGGGCAAGTTCTTCGAGGTCGTCCCCGGCGAGCCGATCAACGGCGGGCCGTACGGGATCGGCGTCAACAAGGAGAACAAGCCGCTGGCCGAGTCCGTCCAGAAGGCACTGCAGTCCCTGATCGCCGACGGTGGTTACGGCAAGATCCTGCAGGCCTGGGGCGTCGAGCAGGGCGCGGTCAAGGAGGCGAAGCTCAATGCCGGAAGCTAGCGGGGCGACAGCCGAGCCGCTGCCGATCGTCCGGCTGAGGCACTGGGGCCGCTGGGTCAGTGCCGTCGTCATCCTCGCGCTGCTGATCCTGCTCGGGATCGCGCTCGGGAACGCCCAGATTCAGTGGGATTCCGTCCCGGAGTTCCTCTGGTACCGGGTGATGGCGGTCGGCCTGCTCAACACCGTGCTGCTCGCGGTGATCGCGCAGGGTTCGGCGATCGTCATCGGGATCGTGATCGCGCTGATGCGCCGCTCGGCGAATCCGGTGGCGCGCTGGTTCGCGGCGGGCTACATCTGGCTCTTCCGCGGGCTTCCGGTGCTGCTGCAGATCCTGATCTGGTACAACCTGGCGCTGGTGTTCGAGTTCATCTCGATCCCGCTGCCGTTCGGCGGCTATCTGCTGCACGAGCAGACCAACGTGCTGATCACCGCGTTCACCGCGGCGCTGCTGGGCTTGGCGCTCAACGAAAGCGCGTACATGGCGGAGATCGTCCGCGCCGGGCTGAACAGTGTCGACAGTGGACAGACCGAGGCGGCGAAGTCGATCGGGATGTCGCCTGGTGCGACCCTGCGCCGCGTGGTGCTGCCGCAGGCGATGCGGGTGATCATCCCGCCGACCGGCAACGACTTCATCAACATGCTCAAGGGGACGTCGATGGCGTCGGTGATCGGCGTGACCGAACTGATCCACGCCGCCAACAACATCTCGTCCAACAACCTGCTGGTGATGGAGACGCTGCTGGCCGCCGCCGTCTGGTACATGGTCGTGGTGACCGTCGCCGGGGTCGGGCAGCACTATCTGGAGCGCTCCTTCGACTCCGAAGACCGGTCGAGGAGCCCGTTCTCCCGTGCCGCCAAGGCCTTGCGCACCGCGCCGCTGGTGAGGAGTGAACGTGTCTGAGCCGCTGCTCAAAGCCGTCGGCGTCCGCAAGAGCTACGGCCACACCGAGGTGCTCGGCGGGATCGACCTCGAAGTCCACAAAGGACAGGTGGTCTGCCTGCTCGGCCCGTCGGGCGCGGGGAAGAGCACCTTCCTGCGCTGTGTCAACCATCTGGAGACGATCGACGCCGGGCAGGTCTGGGTCGACGGCGAGCCGATCGGTTTCCGGCTGCGCAACGGAAAACTGTACGAGCTGAAGGAACGTGAGGTCGCCCGGCAGCGGCGAGACATCGGCATGGTGTTCCAGCGGTTCAACCTGTTCGGCCACCGGACGGCGCTGCAGAACGTCATCGAGGGGCCGGTGCGGGTCCTCGGGCTGAACCCCGGGGAAGCGCGAGTCCAGGCGCTCGAACTGCTCGACAGGGTCGGCCTCGCCCACCGGGCCGACGCCTATCCGGCGCAGCTGTCGGGCGGGCAGCAGCAGCGCGTCGCGATCGCCCGGTCGCTCGCGATGAAACCGAAGCTGATGCTGTTCGACGAGCCGACGTCGGCGCTCGACCCGGAACTCGTGGGCGAGGTGCTGGCGGTGATGGGTACGTTGGCCGCGGAGGGGATGACGATGGTCGTGGTGACACATGAGATGGGGTTCGCGGCCGAAGCCGCGGACGAGGTGGTGTTCATGGCCGACGGCGTGGTCGTCGAGACCGGGCCGCCGGGGGAGCTCCTGAGCGCTCCGAAGCACGAGCGGACCAAGCAGTTCCTGGCACGGGTCCTCGCATGACGCGGATCTCCCCGCGGTACCTGCTGCAGTTCGACGAGCCTGCCGGGTACCTCGACTTCGCGCGGTTCGGCCCGCCGTCGCACGCCGTGCTCGACACGACGGCGAGCCTGCTCGACGCCTCCACCAAGGCCGGTCCGTCCACTGTGGACGACCTGATGCGGCAGGAGACCAGGGCCAAGGCCGCCGCCGCGCGGCTTTCCGGCAGCGACACCGACCACACGGTGTTGTTGCCGCACACCAGTCTCGGCCTGTTCCAGGCGGCGTTCAACGCTCCCGGCGGTGAGGCGCTGGTGTCTTCGACGGAGTTCCCGGCCAACACCTACCCGTGGGCGCGGGCCGAACAGGCGGGACGGCTGACCGTGCGGCGGCTGCCGCTCGGGAACGTCACGGCGGACGCGGTCAAGGCGGCGCTGACGCCGGAGACGTCGCTGGTCAGCGTGAGCGCGGTCGACTTCCGCACCGGATATCGCGCCGATCTGGCGGCGATCCGTGAGGTGGTCGGCGACCGACTGCTCGTGGTCGACGGAATTCAGGGCTTCGGGGTGACCGAGGCGCCGTGGGAGGTCGCGGACGTGCTCGTCGTCGGCGGGCAGAAGTGGCTGCGGGCGGGCTGGGGCACCGGTTTCGCGGTGCTTTCGGACCGGGCGCTGGAGCGGATGGAACCGATCCTGTCCGGCTGGACCGGCGCCCGTGACCCGGGACTGTTCGACGACGAGATCCATCCTGCCGACGAGACCGCGGCGGCCTGGTCGATCTCGAACCTGAGCCCGATCACGTCGGGCGCGTTCGCCGCCGCTTTGGAACTGGTCGAAGAGGCGGGCGTCGAGGCCATCGCCGCGCGGATCGGCGAACGCGTCGGCGAACTCGAAGAAGTCGTGAAATCCGCCGGGGGAGCGGTGATTTCGGCCGTCGACCGGCGGGCCGGGATTCTCGCGTTCACCCTCCCGGGGCAGGCCGCCGAACAGGTCGGGGCCGCGCTGGCGGACGCCGGGATCGCCGCGACCGTGCGGCCGGAGCACGTCCGGCTGTCCCCGCACGCGTCCACTCCGGCGAGCGCGGCGGAACAGGTGCGGACGGCGTTGGAGCGGCTGAACAAACCGGTCACCGTGTTCTCCGGAGTTCCCGCGGTCGGGGTGGCGTCGAGTGACCTGCTCACGGCGCTCGTCCCGGCGGTGCACGCGCTCGCGGCGATGCTGGGGCCGGGCAACGAGGTCCTGCTGCACGACCTGAGCAGGCTGCCGGACTCGATCGTCGCCATCGCGGGCGACCTCACCGGCCGGACGGTCGGCGGGCCGATGACGGATCTGCTGCTGGGCCTCGTCCGCCGCGGCACCACGCAGGACCTGACGAACTACGAGACCCACGGCCCCGACGGCCGGGCGATCCGCTCCTCGACGCTGTTCCTGCGGGACGCCGACGGCGTCGCGATCGGCTGCCTGTGCGTCAACCGGCTGTCCGACGGTTCGCCGAAAGCCAACGGACACGAACCCGAGACCTTCCCGCCGGACGTCGACAGCCTGCAGCGGTTCCTGGTCGGGCGCGCGGTGGCGAAGGCCGGGATCCCGGTGGACCTGATGAAGAAACGGCACAAGGCGGCCGTGGTCCGCGAACTCGACGAGGCGGGGTTCTTCCTCATCAAGGACTCGGTGGACCACCTCGCCGGGGAACTCGACGTCACGCGGTACACGATCTACAACTACCTGAACGAGATCAGGGGCACCTGACGCTCTCGCGCGTGCCATGAAGGACGCTTTCATAGCAAAATTTGCTATGAAAGCGTCCTTCATTGCAGCGGGTGACTACGCGAGGAAGGACTCCACGGCGTCGGCCGCCCGGTCGATCCCGCCGTTCCCGCGCGTCTCGGCCCGGACCTCGGCAAGACGCGCGGCGACCGAGGGCGACCCGGCCACCCGTTCGACCGCGGCCCGCAGCGCGGGCGCCGTCACCTCGCCGGCAGGGAGCTGCTCGCCGACGCCGAGTTCCGCCAGCTTCGCCGCGTTGCCGAAACCGTCGGTGGCCAGCGGGATCGCGACGGTCGGCACGCCGTACCACAGCGATTCCGTGCTGCCGCCCATGCCGGCGTGCGTGATGAACGCCGACGCGGCCTCCAATACCGCGAGCTGTGGGACGAACGGATGCACCTCGATGTGCTCGGGCAGCGGCCCGAGCGCGGCCGGATCGGTCTGGCCGATCGAGATGACCACGTGCCAGTCCGAGTCGCGGAACCCGTCCACGCAAGCGCGGAACAGGTCCAGCTGGTCGGTGAACGCCGTGCCGAGCGACATCAGCAGGACCTTCCTGCCGTTCGACGGCGGGGTCCAGCTCCGGTCGGCGAGACGTTCCGGGTCCAGTGCCGGGCCGACGAAGCGGACCGACGACGGCACTCGTTCGACGTTGGGTTGCATCGCCCTCGGCAGTAGCGCGAGCACCTGGGGCGGATGGGAGATCCAGTCCCAGGCGTCGGCCTCGATGCCGTTCTCGTTCAGCCACCGGGTGAAGGTGGCGAAATAGTCCTTTCCGGACGGTGAGGTCCGGATCGAGGTCAGGATCTCGCCCATGTCCTCTTCATAGCCTTCCCAGGCGACATAGGTCGGCGAAAGCTGCACCGCCGGAACGTCGTAGCGCCTGGCGAGCAGCGGAGCCGGAAGTCCGCCGATGTCGTACAGCAGCAGGTCCGGACGGTTCCGGTCGTAGAAATCGGTGAGCACCGGCATCGCCTGGATGCCCTCGTCGAGGAAGACCCGCATCTGTGAAGCCGGATCCTCCGGCCACGCCGACTGGTCGCCGAGCGGGAGGATCGACGGATGCGGGACGACTTCGGCCCCGGTCGGTTCGATCAACCCGGTGAGCGGTTCGCCCACGGCGTAGCTGACCCGGTGCCCGCGGCCGACCAGCTCACGGATGACGGCCAGCGACGGGTAGATGTGGCTCGGCGCGGTGCTGCCGATCATGGCGATATGCGTGTTCTGCATGATGTCCTGTCTGAATTCGTGAAGGAACGTCAGACGGCGCGCGGAAAAGGGGCCACCCGGTCGCGGGCGGCCCTGCGGTCACGCCGTCTCAGGCGGTGCGCATGCGGACGTGGCAGATCATGATCGAGATCCTAGCGCCCCCCGCGCGGCCTCCCAACCGGTTAACGCGTTGCCCGGTTTGCCGCGATCGGGACCCGCCGTTTGCAGGGACCTTCGCCGAAGGGCTATCGCGGGTCATGGACGTGGATAGGGTTCCTGGGCTTTCACCTTCGGAGGAAGGGGAGAACCTTGAGCCGTGTTCTCGTCACCGCACTGGCCGTGGCCACGCTCGCGGTGACCGCGCCCGCCGTCGCCGCGGAAGAAGCGCGGCCCGCCGAGACGATCACCTGGGGAGCCTGTACCGACCAGACCTTGATCAACGCCGGCGCGGAATGCGGTCATCTGCAGGTCCCGCTGGACCATTCGAGGCCGCGCGGCGAGAAGATCCAGCTCGCGCTCAGCCGCGTCAAGCATAAGGCGCCCGACGCGCGATACCAAGGCGTCATGCTGACCATCCCCGGCGGGCCCGGCGGTTCCGGGTTGCTGCTCGCGACCCGCGGGCCGCGCGTGCCGAACCACGCCGGCGACGCCTACGACTGGGTCGGTTTCGACCCGCGCGGTGTCGGTTCCAGCAAGCCCGCGCTTTCCTGTATCCCGAACCACATGGACTACAACCGGCCGAACTACGTGCCGACGACGCGGCAGCTGGAGGAAACCTGGTTGCGGCGCTCGAAGTCCTACGCCGACGCGTGCGCGGAGAAGAACAGCCGCGCGCTGCTCGAGAACATGAAGACGACCGACACGGTCAAGGACATGGAAAGCATCCGCGAGGCGCTCGGCGCGGAGCAGCTGAACTTCTACGGGTACTCCTACGGCACCTACCTCGGTCAGGTCTACGGGACACTGTTCCCTCGGCACGTCCGCCGCATGGTTCTCGATTCCACTGTGGACCCTCGCAACGTGTGGTATCAGGCCTTCCTGAACCAGGATCTCGCGTCCGACGTCAACCTCGGCATCTGGTTCGGCTGGGTCGCCTCGCACGACGACGTCTACCACCTCGGCAAGACCCAGGCCGCGGTGAAGCACGTCTTCGACGCGCAGCTGAAGAAGCTGGCCGCGGCGCCGGCGGGCGGCTACATCGGTCCCGACGAGTTCCTCGACGTCTTTCTGCAGGCTTCGTACCGCCAGCTGAACTGGACGCTGCTAGGTGACGCGCTGGCGAAGTTCGGCAAGGGCGACTGGCAGACGATGAAAGGCCTGTTCGACGCTTTCGGCGGACGCGGCGACGACAACGGCTACGCGGTCTACGTCGCCGTCGTGTGCACCGACGTGAAGTTGCCGCCGAGCTGGCAGCAGTGGAGGCGCGACAACTGGCGCACGCATGAGAAGGCGCCGTACTTCACGTGGCAGAACGCCTGGTACAACGCTCCTTGCCGGTACTGGCCCGCGAAGCCGGGCAAGCCGGTGAAGGTCGATGGCTCGAAGGTTCCGAGTGTGCTGATGATCGGCGAGACACTCGACGCGGCGACGCCGTATGAAGGCAGCCTCGAGGTGCGTAGCCGGTTCCCCGGTGCTCGCCTGATCGGTGAGCCGGGCGGCACGAGTCACGCCATCACCCCGCGCGGCAACGCGTGCGTCGACAACCGGATCGCCGGCTACCTGGCGACCGGGGCACTGCCCGAACGCAAACCGGGGCGGACAGCCGACGTCGAATGCGCGCCGCTGCCCCTCCCGGTGCCCCCTAACCCAAGTCCGTGAAGGCCTCCTTGAGGGACCCTGGGTCCCTCAAGGAGGCCTTCACGGACTTCTGGGGTTTCCGCTACAGGGGACTTTGTG
>NZ_JBIUAQ010000003.1:155132-212845 GCF_044547565.1 Amycolatopsis sp. NPDC052450
ACCCCCCACTCCGCCCCCGACCTGGCTCGCCCCCCTGCCCCCCCCAGGTCCCCCTCCCCGCACTTCTGGGGTTTCCGCTACAGGGGACTTTGTGTTACAAAGTGCAAGTGAGCTTTGTGGTTCAGAGTGCTCGAAGGGGGAAAGTCATGGCGGACGCGTTCAGCCTCGAAGGGCTGGTGAAGCGCTTCGGTGACGTCTTGGCCGTCGACGACGTCAGCGTGCGGGTCGCGCCGGGGGAGGTGGTGGCGCTGCTCGGGCCGAACGGCGCGGGCAAGTCGACCACCATCGACATGCTGCTGGGGCTGACCAGGCCGGATTCGGGCCGGGTGCGGGTCGCCGGGCTCGGCGCGGCCGAGGCGATGGACCGGGGGATGGTCGGCGCGATGGCGCAGAACGGGACCCTGCTGAGGGACGCGACGGTCGCCGAACTCGTCGGCCTGTTCGCCTCGCTGCACCGGAATTCGCTGTCCGTCCGCGAGGTCCTCGAGCGCGCCGGAGTCACCGAATACGCGAATCGCCGCTGCGGGAAGCTCTCCGGTGGCGAGCAGCAGCGGGTGCGGTTCGCGCTCGCGCTGGTCGGCGATCCCGGCCTGCTGGTGCTCGACGAGCCGACCGCGGCCATGGACGTCGACGGGCGGCGCCGGTTCTGGGCGTCGATGCGCGAGTACACCGGGACGGGCCGCACGGTCCTCTTCGCGACGCATTACCTCGCCGAAGCCGAGGACTACGCGGACCGCGTCGTGCTCATGCGGCACGGTCGCGTCGTCGCGGACGGCCCGGTCGGCGAGGTGCGGGCCGCGGTCGCCGGACGGGTGCTGCGTGCCGTCGTCCCGGACGCCACCGAAGCCGCGCTGGCCGCGTTGCCCGGGGTGTCGCGCGCGGTACTCCGAGCCGGGCACGCGGAACTGGGGTGCGCCGATTCCGACGCCGCCGTCCGCGGCTTGCTGCGCGAGTTCCCGCTCGCCTCGAACATCGAAATCACCGCTGTGGGACTGGAAGAAGCCTTCATCGCGCTGACCGCCGATGCGGCCGAAGGAGCTTTGAAATGAACCTGAACTACCTGGTGCTGGAAATCAAACGCATCGTCCGCAGCCCCCAGTTCGCGTTGTTCACCATCGGCATGCCACTGGCGATGTTCCTGTTGTTCGGCGGGATCTTCGGCGCTCAGGAGATCGCTCCCGGGATTTCGACCGCGACCGTGACCATGGTGAACATGGCCGCGTACGGCGCCATGACCGCCGCGCTGTTCACCGGCACCCGCGTCGCCACCGAGCGCACCGACGGCTGGCAGCGCACCTTGAGGCTGACGCCGCTGCGAGCGCCGGGCTATCTGGGGGTCAAGGTGTCGGCGGGGATGTTCGTCGCGTTGCCCGTGCTGCTGGTGATCTTCGCGGCCGGGATGATCCGCGGTATCCGGCTCGAAACCGGGCAGTGGCTGACGATCTTCGGCACGCTCTGGCTCGGGACGCTGCCCTTCGCGGTGCTGGGCCTGATGATCGGCCTGTTCGGCAAGGGCGACACGGTCCAGGCGGTGACCGGCGCGCTGATGCTGCCGCTGGGCATGTTCGGCGGATTGTGGATCCCGCTGCAGGTCCTGCCCGGCTGGATGAACACCGCCGGGCACCTCATGCCGACTTACTGGCTCGGTGAAATCGGCCGCGCGCCGGTGCTCGGCGGATCGGGCACGGTGACCGCCGCCGGAGTGCTCGCGGCGTGGCTGGTGGTGCCCGCGCTCGTGGTGATGGCGAGGTTCCGGCTCGACACGGCGAGACTGTGAACCCGTGTTAGTTTTCCGAGGTGGTGGAGGATGAACGGGACGACGACGCGCGGTCGATGACGCCCGAGGAGTCGCTCGCGCTCATCGCCGCGCAGTCGGAGAAGACCCGGCGTGAGATCGGGCCGAATCCCGCGGTGCTGCTGGCCGTCTGGGGACTGGTGTGGCTGTTCGGTTTCGGGCTCGTCTACGTCTCCGCCCCGCCCACCGCGCTGACGCCGATGTGGGCCGCCGCGGTGATCGCCGGCGCCGGTTTCCTCGGGGCCATGGCGTATTCGGCGGTCTACGGCATCCGGGCGGGCCGCGGCGTGCGCGGGCCGTCCCGGCTCGTCGGGGCGATGTACGGGTGGAGCTGGATGATCGCGTTCGGCGGGCTGACGGTGGTGAACACCGCGCTGATCCGCCTCGGCCTCGACACCGAGCTGATCCCGTTGCTGTGGTCGGGGACCGCGCTCATGCTGACCGGGCTGATGTACCTCGCCGGCGGGATGCTGTGGCAGAGCAGACTGCAGTACGGCCTCGGCGTGTGGATCATCGCGTGCGGCGCGGCGAGTGTGCTGGCCGGGGGACCGTACAACTTCCTCGTGCTGAGCGTCGCGGGCGGCGGTGGCTTCCTGGTGGCGTCGCTGGTCTTCCTGGTGCGGGCGCGATGAGCGAAGACGGGCTGCCCCAGCTCGATCCGGTGATACACGCGCAGGCGCGGCTGCGGGTCACCGTGGCGCTGTCGAGCCTCGGGCCGGGCGACAGCATCACTTTCCCGCGTTTGCAGCAACTGCTGGACATGACACCGGGCAACCTGTCGACGCATCTGCGCAAACTCGAGGACGCCGGCTACGTCGAGATCACCAAGGCCTTCGAACACCGCACACCGGTGACGCTGGTCGAACTGACCACCCGGGGCCGGGCCGCGTTCGAGGAGTACACGAAGGCCCTGCACCGTCTTCTCGAGGTTCCGGGCGATGGGCGCGCATGACCGGTGGGTCATCCACCTCGACATGGACGCGTTCTACGCCTCCTGTGAACAGCTGACCCGCCCGACCCTGGCCCAGCGTGCCGTGCTGGTCGGCGGAGCGGGCCCGCGCGGCGTGGTCGCCGGCGCGAGTTACCAGGCGCGCGAACACGGGATCAAATCGGCGATGCCGATGTCGCAGGCCCGGCGGCTGCTGCCGCCGACCGGGGTCATCCTGCCGCCTCGGTTCAAACTCTACGAACTGCTGAGCACCCAGGTGTTCGACCTCGTCGCCCAGTACGCGCCGGTGCTGGAACGGATCTCCCTCGACGAGGCCTTCGCGGAACCGCCTTCACTCGCCGGGGCTTCCTCGGACGAGGTGCGGGAATTCGGTGCGCGCCTGCGGGAGCACATCCGGTCCGAAATCGGCCTGGTGGCGTCGATCGGGGCGGCGTCGGGGAAACAGGTCGCGAAGGTCGCCTCGGATCTGGCGAAACCGGACGGGCTGCTCGTCGTCGACCAGGGCACCGAACGCGATTTCCTCGCGCCGCTGCCGACCAGGGTGCTGTGGGGGATCGGCCCGGTGGCGGAAGGGAAACTGCGCGCGATCGGCGTCCGGACACTGGGCCAGCTGACCGCGCTCACCGACGCCGACGCGGTGTCCACTCTGGGCAGCGTGGTCGGCAGGGACCTGCGGCGGCTGGCCACCGGCGTCGACGACCGGCCGGTGTCCGACCGCGCGGAACTCAAGCAGGTCAGCGCGGAGACGACCTTCGACCGCGACCTGATCGACCTGGTGAGCCTGCGCCGCGAGGTCCGCGACCTCGCCGTGCACGCCCATCGGCGGCTCGTCAACGCCGACCGGGTCGCGCGGACGGTGGTGGTGAAACTGCGGCACACCGACTTCAGCACGGTGACCCGCTCGGAAACGATGGCCTCGCCGACCGACGAATTCGACCAGCTCGCCTCCATGGCGGAACGACTGCTGATCGACCCGACCGAATTCGGCGGAGTACGGCTCGCCGGGGTCGCGTTCTCCGGGCTTTCGGTGCCGCATCAGGATCCGCTGTTCACCCTCTCCGTCCCGGCTTCGGACGTGCCCGTGGTCTCGCGCGCCCCGGCTCCGGCGCCGGTTCCCGTGGTGTCGTCGAGCTGGCGACCCGGCGACGACGTCGTGCACGAGGCGTATGGAACCGGATGGGTGCAGGGGGCCGGGCACGGGCGGGTGACCGTCCGGTTCGAGACGCGGTCCAGCGGGCCGGGCGTGGCGCGGACCTTCCCGCAGGAGGATCCGGCGTTGCGCAAGGGGGAACCCGGGGACTGCCTGCTCTGACCGGTTCACGCGTGAGTGGCTCTTTGCGAGCCGGCGGGTGCTCCCGATGTGGCATCGGGGACGTTGAGTGACCCCAATGTCACATTGGGGGCACCTCTCTGCCGCGAGTGTGAGCCGCAAGCGCGCTGCTCGGCAGGCCCGTCGCCCTCGGCTTCTGATGAAAGGCAGGTAAAGCGGTGACGCTGAGTGAGGGGTGTGTGGAAATAGGGACGTTGAGTGTCCCTATTTCCACACACCCCTCCCGTAGCGGGCATCTCACGTCACGGCCCCGCACGGATGGCCGGCTCAGCCGCGGTCACCCAGAACGCCAGCATGACGAAACCGATCAGACCTGACCGGGAGAGCACAGTCATGGCGGAGATGATCCCAGGACCGCCGTGAACCGGGTGGCCGCGGTGACTTCGGGTGAGTGCCTTACCCGATCGGCGTAAGGCAGGATGGGAAGAACTGTCACCCGATCGAGGGAATCGATGTTCAGCTCCCGCGCCCGTCAGACCACCGCCCTCCTCGGCGCCGCCGTCCTGCTCGCCGCGTGCAGCACCACGCCTGACCAGCAGGAACAGCCGCCCGCCGCCGAGGCGCCGCCGTCGAGCCAGGCGCCGGCGGGGTCGTTCACCGTGGTCGCGACCGGGGACGTGCTGATCCACCCCGCGCTGACCGACCAGGCCAAGGAAGACGGCGACGGCAAGATCGACTACCGGCCGCTGCTGGCCGGGATCAAACCGCTGATCTCCGGGGCCGACCTCGGCATCTGTCACCTCGAGACCCCGCTCGCGCCGAAGGGCGGCCCCTACAGCGGGTACCCGTCGTTCAGCGCGCCGCCCGAGATCGTCGCCGCGCTCAAGGACACCGGGTACGACAACTGCTCGACGGCGTCCAACCACACGATCGACCAGGGGGTCGCCGGCGCGACCCGGACCCTCGACGAACTCGACGAGGCGGGGATCAAGCACACCGGTTCGGCCCGTTCGGCCGAAGAGGCCAAGAAGCCGCTCATCGTCGACGTCAACGGCGTCAAGGTCGCCCAGATTTCGTTCTCCTACGGGTTCAACGGGATCAAGGTGCCCGCGGGCAAACCCTGGCTGGTCAACCAGATCGACGCCGAAGACGTGATCGCCGAGGCCAAGGCCGCGCGGAAGGCGGGCGCCAAGGTCGTCCTCGCGAGCCTGCACTGGGGCACCGAATACCAGCACGACCCGACCGCCGAGCAGCGCACACTGGCGAAGAAGCTCCTCAACGACGACTCGATCGACCTGATCATCGGCCACCACGCGCACGTCGTGCAGCCCTTCGAGCGGATCAACGGCAAATGGGTCGCCTACGGCCTCGGCAACAGCGTCGCCCGGCATTCGGAGCCGAAGGGGTCGACCGAACAGGGCGCCGCCGCGCGGTTCCGGTTCGTGCGGGACGGCGAACGCTGGAAGGTCGACAAGGCCGAATACGTCCCGACGCTGGTCCAGCTCGGTCCGCCGATCCGGCTGCTCGACCTGACCGCGGGCCAGGGCGGGAACGCCGGCGCGGAAGCGCTCAAGGCCACCGACGAGGTCGTCCTCAGCCGCGGCGCGGGTGAACAGGGGCTGACCCGGCCCGGACGCTGACCCGGCGGGACAAGGATGGGCTCTTCCCAGCCCACCCTTGCCTCCCCGCGCCCGCCGTCAATATCGTCGCCGCACCACCAGTTTCGCGAGGGCCGCGAGTTCGGCGCCTGGGCCGGGCACCGGATTCGAGACGGCGAGATGATGCAGCGCGCCGGTCAGGAGCGCGTCGGCCTGCTCCTGACTCCACGTCCGGCCGCCCGCCCGTTCCACCAGCTCCGCCGCGTGGGGCAATTCCGCGGCGTCGAGGTTTTCCTTGCGGTACAAGGCATCCAACTCTCGACCGGCGTCCGTTCCGGAGTGGAGCGCGGCCACCACCGGCAAGGACTTCTTCCGGTTGGAAAGATCCGAGTGGACCGGTTTCCCGGTCACCGCCGGATCGCCCCAGATCCCGAGGAGATCGTCGATGTGCTGGAACGCCAGCCCGAGTGCCCTCCCGTACTCGGTCAGCCGGTCGACCTGATCCTGCCTCCCTTCCCCGGCGAGCGCGCCGAGCGTGCAGGACGCCCCGAGCAACGCGCCGGTCTTCCCCTCGGCCATGCGTACGCATTCGGCGGTGTCGACGTCACCGCGTTCCTCGAACTTCAGATCCGCGCTCTGTCCCTCCAGCAGGTCGATCACGGCCGTGCTGAGCACGCGCAGCGCGGTCTGCCCGAACGGGGACAGCACCTCGAAGGCCCGGCACAGCAGGGCGTCCCCGGCGAGGATCGCCGCGCCGGTACCGAAAACGGTCCAGGCCGTCGGGCGGTGCCGCCGGGTGGTGTCGGAGTCCATCACGTCGTCGTGCAGCAGGGAGAAGTTGTGCACCATCTCCACCGCGACCCCGACCGGGACGGCGATTTCGGCGTCCCCGCCGACGGCCTGCGCCGACAACAACGCCAGCGCGGGCCGTAGTGCCTTGCCACCGTCCGAAGTGGACGGTCGACCGTGTTCGTCCCACCAGCCGAAGTGGTAGCCGGCGATGAGCCGCATCGACTCGGGCAAACCGTCGACGGCCTCGCGCAGTGCCGGGTCGAGCAGGTTCCGGCTCCAGCTCAGCACTTCGACGGCGGGCCGGGCACCGGTATGGGTCTCGATGGTCGTCAACGGACTCCCTTTCGGTCTCGCAGTCGACGGGATGACACAACCGGGGGTCGACCAGGTGAACTGCCGCAACTCAATTCGTGGATACCCATTCGAGTGGAGTGGGTGCAAAGTCAACATAGCAAGCGGTAATGCCCGGACAAACAACTCGATCGGGTCTACGAAGAGGTTCACCTGTTTGCCGGACTGCTCCGGACGCGCCACTCCGGGGCGGCCGTTCGGGTGCCCGAGCTACGGGAAATGTCGGTATACGGTCACGTCGGTGACGTCTCGTGGTGACTGCTCACCCGGTCGTGAAGCCGCGTTCTCCGACTGGTGACGGCCCTTTCCTGGGTGTGTCGGAAATCGTTTCGCATTACGGGAAATTGGGCCGAGAAGGTGATGATCAACTTCGGCTCATCCGCCACCGGTATGAATTGATTCAAGTAGCCTTTTCCACTCGTCTCGGCGTGAACTAGTTTCAGCACTCTGCGCACGGAAGGAGTCGAATGGGTATTTACCTGACCGGCATCGCTTGGGTCGTCGGCGCGGCGGCCTTGGCGGGATTCGTCGGCTACCTCGTCCGCCGGTTCGGCTGGGACGAAGGACGGCCGGACAACAACGACGCCGCCGGCCAGGTGTTCACCATCGTCGGCGGCCTGCACGCCGTCATGGTGGCGTTCATCCTGATCTCCCTCTTCGACTCCGCGAGCGCCGCGCGCGAAGGTTCGTATCACGAGGCGGACAGCCTGGTCGCGACCGTCTGGGCCGCCGACTCCCTGGGGACCGAGGTCAAGGACGAGGTGCGGAAGCTGAGCGCGGAGTACATCGCCACGGTCGAACAGAAGGAATGGCCGCCGATGGCGGGCGGTAAGGAGACCGTCCCCGACATCGGCTGGACGCAGCTCGACCAGTTGCGCAAGGCGATCGACAAGGCTCCCACGGACGACGACTGGATCCGCGAGCGCAAGACCGAGGCGTCCACCCAGCTCTGGCAGGTCTACGAGGCCCGGCAGGAGCGGCTCAACGCGGTCGAGGGCGGCAAGGTCGGCGGCGTGGTCTGGTTCGCCCTGATCCTCGGCAGCCTCATCTCGGTGCTGCTGCCCAACCTGTTCGGCGGTACCCGGCTGGCCGCGCACCTGGTGATCGTGTCGACGCTGGCGGGCACGGTCACGCTGCTGCTGTTCGCGATCTACCAGCTGCAGAACCCGTTCGGCGGCGGCGTGGGGATCCCGCCCGACGCCTTCACCGCCGCGCTGGCGCGGATCTCTTGAGCCGGTGCGCACCGTGGACGGTGTGACGCGGACGGCGGCGACGGTGGCCGTCGCGGGGCTGGTGGGGGCGTCGGCGCTGCTGGCCCCCATGGCCGCGCGCGCCGCCGAGTCCTGCCTGGTGGTGCAGGCGGAGACCGCGTCGCACGGGAAGTCAAAGCTGCGCTGGATCGACGTCGGCTCGGGGGCCACGTCGAGAGTGACCGATTCGGGGTACCGGCTCAACGCGCTCGGCTACTCCGCGACGCGGGACCGGATCTTCGGTGTCGCCGAAGGACTCAGCCGGGGCGCGCACGCCGTCACGATCGATCGTGACGGCGACATCCAGGACCTCGGCCCGATCACCCGCGCCGGGAACCGGCTGCCGGTGTGGAGCCCGGTCGCGGGGGTGACCGCCGGCGCGATCGGCGGGAATTCCTGGTACCTGCTCAGGAACGGCACACTGTACACAGTGGATTTGACGCCGGGGGAGCGGTACCTGCGGGTGATCAAGACGGTGTTCCTGCGGCCGATCACCCTCGCCCACGACGTCAACGACTTCGCGTACCACAACGGACTGCTCTACGGCGTTTCCACCACCTGGCGCGGAAAAGGCGCCGTGATCACCATCGATCCGGCGTCCGGCAAGGTCCGCGAAGCCGAAGACGCGCGTTTCCCGCCTGCCGACGTCTACGGCTCGGTCGTGCTCGGCCGCGACGGTGCGCTGTACGCCACGGCGAACCGGATCGGCGGGCGCAGCGTGCTCTACCGGCTGGACCGGAGCGGGCAAGTGACCGTGGTGCGTTCGGGACCGCCGCTGGCGGGTTCGGACGCCGCGGGCTGCCTCACCGCCGTCGAGCTTCCCGAGCCGCCGAAACCGGAACCGCCCAAGCCGACACCGACGCCTACGCCGACCCCGGCTCCCACGCCTACTCCGTCTCGCACCCCGTCTCCCAGCGCGACTCCGTCGCCGAGCCCGTCCCCCAGCTCCAGCCCCGGTCCGACGCCGACACCGACTCCTTCGTCGAGTCCGGCGCCCACTCCCCCCGCGAAGGTGGTCCCGCCGCCCGTCGCCGTGCCGAAGCCGTCTCGTTCGGCGTCGCCGAGGGAACAGAAGGAAGAGGCGGCGGAGACCGATGCGCACGCCCGAACGAAGGAGAAACGACGGTGGGGCTTGACCGCGCTGGTGCTGATCCTCGGTGGTGGCGCGGCGGCGGGTGCCGTCCGGCGGGCCCGGTGAGTCAGTACTTGAACTGGTCCACGTTCTCGCGCGTGATCAGCAGCGGGTCGCCCAGCAGCACGGTCTTCGTGTCTTCCTCGTACTTGATCGCCGGGAGTTCGAGATTGACCTTGTTCGACGGGCCGAGCGGTTTGCCCTCGGCGATCTGCTTACCCGCCCAAGCGGTGAGATAGCCGAGCGATTCGACGTTCCACAGCACCGAAAGCGACGACGAACCGTCCAGCAGGTACGGCTTGATCGCCTGCGGCGTCCCTACCCCGACGGTGAAGACGCGGCCGATCTTCTGCTGCGAACGGACCGCCTCGGCGACCCCGGGCGCGGACGTCGTGCACTCGCCGACCAGACCGGTGAGGTCCGGGTACTTGGTCATCAGCTCTTTGGCGAGCGTGGTGGCGGTGTCCTTGTCCTCGCCCGCGTAGACCGTCTCGACCAGCTGAGCTCCCGGATACTGCGAAGCGGTATAGGCACGCTGGACGGCGATCCACGCGTTGAGGTTCTCGGCGGTCTCGCCACAGGAGACGATCGCGTACTTGCCCGCGTTCCCCATCTTCTTCATCAACGCGTCGGTGAGCGCCTTGCCGATGCCCTCCGGGGTCGCCTGGTTGACGAACAGTTCGCGATCGGTGCCGGGCGCGTCGGTGTCCGAAGTGATCACATGGACGCCTTTGGCCCGCGCGTCGGTGATCGCGGGGGCGATCGCCCTGGGATCGTTCGGCGCGATCGCGATGACGTCCACCTGCTGGTCGACGAGACCGCGGACGATCGAAACCTGCGCCGCGGGGTCCACCGTGGCCGGACCCGTCGAAGACCATTCGACACCGAGCTGCTTCGCCGCGGCCTGCCCACCGGTGTTCATCGCCTCGAAATACGGGATGCCCGCGACCTTCGGCACGAACGCGATCCGGATCGGCTTGGCCGCCAGCCCCGCCGGTTCCTCACCGGTGCAGCCGGTCAGCCCGAACACCATGCCCAAAACGAGCACAGTGGCAACGACGAGCGTCTTCGTCGGCCCTCGCATCTCCACCCCATAGTCACGGAACTACCTGAACCCAGCCGATCGGTCTGCGCGCGGTGGAGACCTCCGGCGAAACTAGGGTCTCCGGTTACCCCGGTCAACCGGATGAGCGCAAAGGGTTACTGAAGTGAGTTCATCGACCTGGCCTGATTACCGGGTCGGCCTACGGGGGTGACTTTGGGTGACGGTGGGTAACAGTCGCGGCGGCCGCGCGTGAAGTCCCCCTTCCCTCGGCTCAGCCGAGGAAACTCGACCTTCACGCCTTCCCCCAGTACCTGAAGGACTCCAGTCAGGCGCTCACGCGAGTTGTCAGGGTCGTGGGGATGTCGTGAAGGGTCCCTTTGAGACGTCGAAGGTCTCAAAGGGGCCCTTCACGACATGAGAGTTCGACGCCGGGCCGTCGGCGAGGGCCCCCTCCCTACCCTGAGAGCAGGCGAGGGGGCCTTCACGCGCAAAACACCAGTACATGAAGGACCCCATCCTTGCGCCTGGGTACAGGAAGGGGTCCTTCATGTACTCACGACCCACTGGACCGAGCACTCACCGCCGGGTCAGCCGCTCGACAGGTCGATCGCCTTGTCGATCTCCGACGGCATCAAGACCCGCAGGATGCCCTCCAGCAGGTAGTAGTCGCCGTAGGGCAAGGAAACTTCGACGCCGTCCTCGGCGCGGCGGTTGCGGGTTCCTCGCGCCATGATCGCGTCGGCGCGGGTGGAGCCGGTGGTCAGGCAGGTGTCGCACAACGCGGTGAGGATCCGGATCGCCGCCTCGCGGTACTGCGGCCGGTTCGCGACCTTCGCGAGGTCGAGCAGGCCGCACGCCATGACGGCGCCGGCGGAGGAGTCCTTGATGTCGTGCGGTGCCTGCGGAGCGAGGTAGTCCCACACCGGCACGTTGTCCGGGGTCAGTGAGCGCAGTGCGAAGTCGGCCAGGCGTTGCGCGGTCCGCAGGAACAGCGGGTCGCCGGAGCGCCGGTACATCGTGGTGAATCCGTAGATCGCCCACGCCTGACCGCGCGACCAGCACGACGTCGGGCTGTAGCCCTGCACGGTGTTCGGGCCGATCTCGGCGCCCGTGGCCGGGTCGAAGTCGAACACGTGCGGGGTCGAACCGTCCGGGCGCACGAAAACCCGTTCGGTGGTCTTCGCGTGTGAGACGGCGATGTCGAGGTACTTGCGGTCGCCGGTCTGCTTGCTCGCGAAGGTCAGCAGGTCCAGGTTCATCATCGTGTCGACGATGACCCGGCCGGCGTTGCCAGGGGTGCCGAGGGCGCCCCATGCCCGGATGAACTTTCCTTTTTCGTTGTAGCGCTGGATGAGCGACGCGGCGGCGGTGAGCGCGCCGGTGCGCCATTTCTCGTCGCCGGTGAGCCGCCAGCCGGTCACCCACGACGGATAGAACAGGAATCCGAGGTCGTGGTCCCGCGTCTCGTGCTGACGCGGTGCGAGCTTTTCCGCCGAAGCCATGGCGAGGGTGCCGAATTGCGGATCGCCGCTGTAGAGCGCGGCGAGCCACAAAGTTCCCGGCCAGAATCCGCCGATCCAGCCGCCGTTCTGCGAATAGGTCCATTTCTCGAACCGGGTGATCTCCGGAAAGGCCGTCACGCCGGGTGCGACGGCCCGCAGTTTGGTCACCGCGTAATCGGCCGTCCGGCGGAAAGTCCTCAGCCCGAAGGCTTCTTGCTCGGCCGCGGCGGCGGCCGGGGTGATCGCGGTGGCCGCGACGGCGGCAGTGGCGGCGGTGGTCAACAGGGTTCGCCGGGAAACGCTCACAATGCCCGCCATTCGTCAGTGGGAAATGCGTCACGGGAGTTTCGCACGACGATTACGGACTTGTGAAGAGCATTCATGGTTGTGAATAGCCGCGTCACTCAGCGGGACGGATGTTCGCATTGTGCCGGAACACGTTGTCCGGGTCGTACACCGCCTTGATCGCGGCCAGCCGCGCGTACTTCGCCGCGCCGAACGCCGTGCGCACCCGGTCTTCGTCGTATTCGTTCATGAAGTTCAGGTACCCGCCGTAGTTGTTGGAATGCGGCAGGAGTTCCTCCCAGAGCGCCCGCGCCCAGTCGCGGTCGGCGGCCAGCAGTTCCGGCGTCGGGGCGGTGGCCGCGAAACCGAGGACGAAGCCCGGTGTGCGCGGTCCGCCGAACGCGGTCGCGTCGTCGTGCACCGTCGAGAACGTGTCCTGCAGCGGCACGATCGGCATCACGGTCGTCGGTGACGCCTTCTCCGGCAGGCGCGCGGCGATCAGGTCGATGACCTTTTCGGACAGGCAGCCGACGTAGAGCGACTTCTCGTAGGCGAGGATGCCCCGCGGTGCCGTCGGGTCGAGCAGCTTCTGCAGATCCGCGTACGGCATCGGCGTGACCAGTTCGAACGCCGCGGGCAGCCCGCCGCGGATCCGTTCGATCAGCGGGGCGTGCCGTTCGGGACCGTCGAAGCCGGCGACGACCAGCGCGAGACCGGGCGCGAAATGGTGCTCCGGCGGGACGAACGGCGCGGGCGGCGCGGTGAGCCCGACGAGCATGGAACCGGTGCCCGACGGGAGCGACGCGATCACTTCCTTCGCGAAGCGCAGCACCTCCGCCGCGTTCTCCAGTGTCCAGAAGAACAATCCGACTTCGGTGAGGCCGACCCGGTGCAACCGGAACTCGAATTCCGTGACGATGCCGAAGTTCCCGCCGCCACCGCGCAGCGCCCAGAACAGGTCCGGATGTTCCGCTTCGGAGGCCCGCAGGATCCGGCCGTCGGCCGTCACGACCTCCGCCGACAGCAGATTGTCGATGGTGAGCCCGTGTTTCGCGGTCAGCCAGCCGAAACCGCCGCCGAGGGTGAGGCCGCCGACGCCGGTGTCGCTCACCGTGCCGCCGACGGTCGCGAGCCCGTACCGCTGCGTCGCCTCGTCGACGTCGGCCCAGACGGCGCCGCCGCCGACCAGCGCGGTGCGGGCGTCCGGGTCGACGGTGATCCGGCACAGCCCGCCGAGGTCGATCAGCACACCGTCGTCGGCCACCGCGGAACCGCTGAAACTGTGCCCGCCGCCGCGGACGGTGATCTCGAGGTCCTTTTCCCGGCCGAAGGCCACCGCGGTGACGACGTCTTCGCGCGTGGCGCATTCGACGACCACCGCCGGACGCCGGTCGATGTCCCCGTTCCACACGGCGCGGGCGGCGTCGTAACCCGGATCGGCGGCGGTGACCACCGCGCCGGACAGCTTCCGGCGCAACGCGGTCGTCTCGGACGGATTCATGGGACCCCCTCAGGTCGTGGCTACCGCACAGTGTCGATCGCGCACGGCCCCGCTCAAGGTCCGCCGGCGCGGGCGAAAGGGCGGCCGAAAGGGCGAAGGCCCGGCGCTATGGGGTGCGCCGGGCCTTCACGTTCAGGGAAATCAGCGGATCACGAGCACTTGGGCGCCACCGGCAGGTCCGATCCGGTCTGCAGGTAGGTGTCGGAGATGTAGTGTCCCGGGCCGATCCGGTCCCAGACGTTGCTGGTGCCGAACTTGCCGGTGACGGTCTCACCCTCGACATAGCACTCGATGTTGACCTTCGCGTAGTTCGCCGCGAGGCCCTTGATCGCCGCGCTGGTGCTCGCGGAGGCCCGGACGTTCATCGGGTCGCCCGCCGTGCTGACGACGCCGGTCGGGCCGGAGCCGGTCCACAGGTAGGAGACGTTGACCCAGCCGTTGTCGGTCATCTTCAGGCCGTCCCAGAAGGTGCCGTCCGCGAGGTCGATACCCGCCGGGTTGGCCACCTTGCGGCCGAACTCGTCCTTGCCGCCGTTGTAGCCGTCCTGGTACGCGGCCTGCGCTTCGGGCTTGCCCTGCGGCAGGTTCTTCCACATCTGGCGGGTGGCCGAGGGGTTCCAGTAGTCGTCCTTGGTGTTCCACGGGCCGACGTCCCACACCGGCGCGTATTCGCAGCGGCTGTTGTCGGTGCGGCAGATGCGCACGGTGTAGTTGCCGGTGTTCTTCGGCGCCAGGCCGCGGCCCGAGGGGAGGGCGACGAAGTGGTCGCGGGACTTGATCACGTGCCCGTTGGCCGTGGTTCCGCCGACGAGGCCTTCGCGGGTGCCGTAGACCTTGTACGTCAGCGGGGCGGCGGCCGCGCCGATCGCGTTCACCTGCGGGCCGAGCTCACCCTGGAGGGTGACGTCGCTGACCTTCGCGGTCACGCCGTCGTGCAGTGTGCGCAGTCCGATGCGGACCTGGACCGTGGAAACCGAAGCGGACAGCTGGGCGGCGCCCTCCTCGGCAGGCGCCCATTCGGTCCAGTCGTTGCCGTTGAGCTTGCCGCGGACGGCGACCTCGACCTCGGTGCCCTTCGGCGCGTCGGCGGTCACCTGGGCGGAGACCCGGTTCACCGGCTTCCCGAGCTTCTGCTCGGCCAGCAGCAGGTAACCCTGGCTGCCGATGGAGTCGGGTTTTCTGTGCCAGGCGGCGTTTTCCAGGCTGAGCACGCCGCCGTCGCTGCGGACGTTGACGTCGTCGCCGTCCACAGTGGACAAGTCGGCGCGCCAGCTTCCTTCGGGTGCGGCGTTCGCCGGGCTGGCGGCCAGCGCGGTGACCGCCCCCGATGCCAGCACAGCCAGCACGGCCGCCATCACCCGGCGGGCCTTAACGGTCCGGACCATTCCGGTCTCCCTTCGAGCACTCTCGGTTGCTACGAAGGGAGCTTCGCCGGGCCGTGTACACGATCGATACAAACGCAATTCGGCACCTGGTTGCGGTGGGTGAAACCCGCAATCAGGTGCCGAATTGCGAAAAGGGTCAGGCGCTGGCGGAGTCGCCGTACGAGGCTTCGGCTGATTCCTGCAGACGTGAAGCGAGCGCGGATTCCTGTGGCCGCGCGGAGAGTTCCCGCCACAGCGCCAGCGCGCGCTCCGAATACGTCCGCGACCGTTCGGGCTGGCTCAGCGCCTCGTGCAGTTCCCCGAGCAACTGCGACACCTCGGCCTCGGACCGGCGGTCCCCGTTGCGCCGGTGCACGCTCAGCGAATTGACCAGCAGCAGTTGCGCGTGGGCCAGGTCGCCGCTGTGCAGGTACAGCTCGCCGAGGTTCTGGTTCGCGTAGCCGACGCAATGGTCGTCGCCGAGTTCGTTGAAGATCGCGATCGCCCGGTCGACCCACTCCCGCGCGCCCGCGAGGTTGCCCTGGTGCTGCCGCAGCATCGCGAGCCGCTTCAGCGCGTGCGCCTCGCGGTGCCGGTCGCCGATGCGCGCGGACTGTTCGAGCGCCTCGGTGAACCAGCGTTCCGCGTCGGAGTACCGGCGCCGCGCCAGCCACACCGCGCCGATCGCGATCCGCGCGACCGCCTCGCCGTGCGGATCACCGGCCGCCGCGAACTGGTCGAGCGCCGCGTGACAATGCTCCAGCGCGACGGTGTCCTCGCCTTTGATCCGCAGCACCGTGCCGAGCCCGGCCAGCGCGATCGCCGCGCCCCGCGCGTCGCCGATCTTGTCGAACAGCAGTTGCGACTGCTCGAACGCGACCAGGGCTTCGGCGTAACTGTCCTGGTAGAGCTGGATCTGCCCGAGGTTGCGCTGGATGATCGCCTCACCGCGGACCTCGCCGGACCGGCGCGCGGCCGCCAGCGCGACGGCATGCGTGTGCAGCCAGTCGTCCTGGTGCCCTCGCTGGTCGAAATACGGCGCCAGCGCCGCGGCGAGCCGCCAGGCCAGCGCGTCGAAGCCGAGGTCGGCGGCCAGCGAGACGGCGGCGACGCAGGTGTGCCGTTCGGCGGCGAACCACGCGGCCGGATCCTCGATCAGCTGCGCGGTCCCCGGCGGGAGGGCGGGCTGGACGGCGGTGTCGTCCCGGTAGAGCCCGAAGAAGTGGATCGGCATCCGGTCCGCGGCTTCGACCGCGAGCGCGAGATAGCCCTCCAGCACCCGTTTCGTGGCGTCGTGCGCTTTCGCCGGGACGTCCTGCGCGCGCAGTTCGAGGGCGTAGCACCGCAACAGGTCATGCAGGCGGTAGCGGGGTTCGCCGGCGCCGTCCGAGCCGCTGAGCTCGACCAGATGGGCGTCCACCAGCACATCGAGGACGTCTTCACCGTGCGTGCGGCCGAGCAGCGCCGCGACCACCCAGCCGGGGAACTGGACCGAGCCGAGCCCGCCGAGGCCGCGGAACGCGGTCGCCGCCGACATGGGCAGCAAGTCGTAGCTGAGGGTGACACTGGCGCGGACGGCGAGATCGCCGACGCGGAGCTCGTCCAATCTTCGTCTCTCGTCCCGCAGCCTGTCCGCCAGCACGCGCAACGTCCAGCCCGGCCGGTGGGTCAGCTTCGCCCCGGCGACCCGGATCGCCAGCGGCAGGTATCCGCAGTGGCGCAGGATCGCGGCCGCGCACTCCGGCTCGGCGGCGACCCTGTCGGTGCCGACGATGCCTTCGAGCAGCGTCGCGGCCTCGGTTTCGGGCAGGAGTTCGACGTCGACCGGGGTGGCCCCGGCCAGATCCGGCATCCGCACCCGGCTGGTGATCAGGACCGCGCAGGAACCCGCGCCGGGCAGCAGCGGCCGGACCTGCGCCGCGCTGCCGGCGTCGTCGAGCACGACGCACATCCGCAGGGTGGTGAGCCGGGACCGCAGCAACGCCGCGCGTTCGGGAAGCTCACGCGGCAGCCCCGCGTCGGGGACGCCCAGCGCGCGGAGCAGCTCGGCGAGCACGGTCATCGGGGGCCGGGGTGAGGACGACGTCCCGGCGAGGTCGACGTGCAGCTGACCGTCCGGGAAATCGTCGCGGACCGCGTGCGCCACCCGGATCGCGACGGAGGACTTGCCGATCCCCGGCGCGCCCGAAAGCACCACGATCGCGGGTTTTCCCTGCTCGCGGCGGTCACGGAAGAGGTTGACGAGATCGCCGACCACCCCGTCGCGGCCGGTGAAGTCCGGCAGGTCCAGCGGCAGCTGGCAGACCGGCGCCATCGGCCGGGGGAGGGCGACGGCCACGGCGTCCGGGCTCACGGGCGGCGCCACGATCAGCGAAGCCCGCAGTTCCTTCAGCCGCGGCCCCGGTTCCGTGCCGAGTTCGTCGGCCAGCACCTTCTCGGCCGTTTCGTAGGCCTCGATCGCGTCGGCCGTGCGGCCGTCGGCCCGCAACGCGACGATCAGCTGCTGCCAGAGTTCCTCGCGCAGCGGATGTTCGGTGACCAGGCCGCGCAGTTCGGCGACGGCCTCGGCGGTCCGGCCGAGTTCGATCCTGGCCCGCAGCCGCTGTTCCTGGACCGCGAGCCGCAGTTCCGTCAGCCTGGCCACGGTCGCGCCCCAGCCGTGGTCGTGGGGAAGGCCTTCGAGCACTTCTCCGCGCCACAGCGCTTCGGCCTGATCCAGCAGGCTGAGCGCGGATTCGGCCTCACCGCGGCCGAGCGCGGACTGGGCGTGGGCGGCCAATTCGCCGAAGCGGATGTGGTCGATCTCCCCGGGGGTGGCCTTGAGGATGTACCCGGAGGCACGGCTCCCGATGCGTTCCCCGAGTTCGGGGTCGTGGTCGGCGAGGCGTTTGCGGAGTGAATGGACGTAGGTGCGGATGTTCGCCGCCGCCGAACGGGGCGCCGACGAAGGCCACAGGACCTCGATCAGCAGTTCGGTGGAGACGACGACGTTGGGCTGGAGCAGGAGAGCGGCCAGCAGCAGACGCGGTTTGGGGCCGCCGAGCGGCACCACCTGTCCGTCCACCGCCACTTCGAGCGGACCGAGAACGCGAAACCCGAGAATAGTCACCTAAACCGCCAATACGGCAGGAGCCCCATATCCGCCGATAATATTGCCGTCCCGCCATGGTTGGCTAGATCCATTCGCATGCATGTGCAGACACCTCGCCCGGTTTGTACGTGATGTGTACGACGCCGGTCGACGCTGAAGCCATGAAGCGTTCAAGTGTCCGGCGGCTCGCCGGTTTCTTTCTCGTGCTGGTGACGGCGGGCGCCTTGGGCCTCGCCGGAGCCACTCCCGCACTGGCCGCGGCCACCGGGACCGTGAAGACGGCGGGTGATCCGCTGAACGTGCGCCGCGCCCCGAGTACCACCTCGACCGCGGTGCGCACGGTGGCCAACGGGGCCACGGTGACCATCGACTGCCAGACGATCGGGACCTCGGTCGCCGGTCCGCTGGGCACGACGACGTTGTGGGACTACGTTCCCGCGCTCGGTGGTTACATCTCGGACGGATATGTCCAAACCGGCTCCGACCAGCGGATCGCGCCCGACTGCGGGGTCGGTTCCGGCAGCGCCGAATGTTCCACCGGCGTCTGCGCGGGCGAGGGCCAGTTCCGTTCATCGGATGCTCATTTCCTCGTCTACGACAAGGACGCCGACGGCAAGTCCGCCGTGGTCGCCTACTGGCTGAAGGGCGGCGCCGGCCCGTTCTACGTCTGGGCCTCCGGCGGCAACGGCACCCACGTCGACAAGGCCGTGCCGGTCGCGAAGGGATCGTGGGTCTATTACAAGGTCTGCGTCGCCAACGCCGCCGCGAATCCGACCCTCGAAGCCTGTAGTGGCGGCATCACCGATTACGCCGCGTGAAATCCCTCCCCGTTCTTTCCCCACTTCGAAAGGTTGAATTCTCATGGGTCAGGTGAACCGGCGGGCGGTACTCCTCGGTGGAGCCGCGGCGGTTTCGGCGGCTGCCTTGTCGTCGACGTTGCCTTCATGGGCGAACGCCAGAACGATGGCGGCGGCGCCCGCCATCCACGACCCGTTCCAGCTCGGTGTCGCCTCGGGTGATCCCCTCCCGGACAGCGTCGTGCTGTGGACGCGGCTCGCTCCCGCGCCGCTGAACCCCGACGGTTTCGGCGGTATGCCGGACGCTTCGTACACAGTGGACTGGGAGATCGCGAACGACCAGGCGTTCTCCTCGGTCGTCCAGAGCGGCACCGCGACCGCGGCCCGCGCCTCCGGGCACAGCGTGCACATCGAGCCGGTCGGGCTCCAGCCGGGCCGGGAGTACTTCTACCGGTTCAAGACCAGCGGCTACATCTCGCCGGTCGGCCGAACCCGGACCGCCCCCGCCGCCGGTGCCGCGGTGAACCAGCTGAAGTACTGCTTCTCCTCGTGTCAGCACTGGGAGGAGGGCTGGTACCACTCGTACAAGGGAATGCTCGCCGACAACCCGGAACTGGTGCTGTTCCTCGGCGACTACATGTACGAGCGGAAGTCCGGCCGCGCCGCCGCCGAACGGAACCCGCGCAGGCTGGCCTTCACCGACGACGTCACGACACTGGCCCAGTACCGCGCCCGGCACGCCCAGCACAAGACCGACGCCGACCTGCAGAACGCGCACGCGATGGCGCCGTGGGTCGTGGTCTTCGACGACCACGAGGTGATGAACAACTGGAACGGCACCGCCAGCCCGGCCACCGCGGACCGCAAGGCCGCCGGTTTCCAGGCGTTCTACGAGAACATGCCGATCCGGTCCACCGCCAAGCCGAGCGGTGCGTCGATCCGGCTGTACCGGCAGTTCGGCTGGGGCAACCTCGCCCGGTTCCACATGCTCGACACCCGCCAGTACCGCAACGCGCAGGTGACGGACCCGTCCGGTACGGCCGGGCCGTCGTGCACCGACATGCGGTCGACTTCGCGCAGCATCCTGGGCACGACACAGGAGGCTTGGCTGCTGAAGGCGCTGGAGACGCATCCGGCGAAGTGGGACTTCCTCGGCCAGCAGGTCTTCTTCGCCACCCGTGACGGCGACGGCAACAAGGCGACCTGCGAGAGCCCCGACTCCTGGCAGGGCTACGAGGCCTCCCGCGACCGGATCGCGAAGGGCATCGTGGCCCGCAAGGTGCCGAACCCGATCGTGCTGACCGGCGACGTCCACCGGCACTGGGCCGCCGACCTGCGCCGCGACTACTTCAACCACAGCGACCCGGTGTTCGGTTCGGAACTGGTGACGACCTCGGTCACGAGCAACAGCGACACCGCGACCGACCCGTCGTCGACGTGGCTCTCGAACAACCCGCACGTCAAGTACTGCCGGGGAAAGCGCGGCTACGTCCGGGTGACGGCGTCGCAAACGCAGATGCGGGCCGACTTCATGACGGTTTCGGACACCAGCGAGTACGACTTCTCGAAGGTGACCCTGGCCGCGGACCGGTCCTACGTCGTCGAGGCGGGGAAGCCTGGGTTGCAGCGGGTGTAGAGGGCGGCGGTTGGGTTTGCATGATGCCTGGTTTGAGGTACATGAAGGCCCCCTTCCTGTACCCAGGCGCAAGGAAGGGGGCCTTCATGTACCTGGCGAGGGGGTGAAGGTCGAGTTTCCTCGGCTGAGCCGAGGGAAGGGGCCTTCACGCGCTGTCGCTGTAGCGGCGCCACTCCAGGTGGCGTTCCTGCCCGCCCGCAGCCTCGGCCGGGCTGAGCTCAGCCCGGCATGCCGTGAGGGCCTCCTTCCCTACCCTGAGAGTAGGGAAGGAGGCCCTCACGGACCTGCTGTTCCTACAGTGCTTCCGATGGGCCCCGCGTCGAGCTCTGATGTCGTGAAGGGCCCCTTTGGGACCTTCATCGTCTTAAAGGGGCCCTTCACGACATCCCCAGGATCGCTGAGTTCCCGGCGGGTGAGGGGAACTTTGGGGGACCCTAGGTCCCTCAAGGAGTCCTTCACGGACCCGCGATACCGGCTCACCCACGGCGCGCGAGTCAGGACAGCAGGTCCACCAGCGCGTCACCGCGAGGCGTCCGGACGACGAGGACGACCTGGCCCTCGCGGTGCCGCTGGATCAGCCCGGCCGAAACGAGCTGTTCGCAGTGATAGGTCGCGGTGCTGGCGGCACACGACAGCAGATTCGCGATCTCGCCCATCCGGGCGGGCTTTCCCAGATGCCGCAACAGTTTCGCGCGGTGGGCGCCGACCACGAGGTCGAGCCCTTCGACGCCGGGGGCGGTTTCTGGCCTGCCGCCCTCGAGCAGGCCGTCCAGCCCCGGCAGCGGGTAGCCGATCCAGATGGCGTCCTCTTCGTCGAAGTTGGACACCACCGAGCGGGCGCCCGCGACCATCGGGACGAGGATCAGTTTGCGGCCGCGCGTGGTGTACCGCGCCGGTTCCGCGTCGGGTAGCAGCAGGCAGCCGTTGCTGAACCGGAAATGCGGCCGCAGCAGGCCGAGTACCGCGTCCGTCCCGCCTCGGACGGAGGCGACGCCGATCCGTTCGATCTCACGGTCGAGCAGGGGCCGGGCCTTGGTCCAGAGGTTTTCGGTCGCCACCCTGGTCGCGGTGAAGGCGTCCGCGAGCGAGGCGACCCAGCGTCTCGGATGGTCTGCGGCCTGCCGCCACTGCGCGGGCAACCGGTCGCCGAAAACCTCTTCGAGGCCTTTCAGGACGTCGGTTTCCGTGAGGTCGCGCAGCATTTCCGCCTGGGCGGCGGCGGAAGAGTCCTCGCCGGGGCTGATCGGGACGATGAAATCCGGTTGGACCGAGGTGCCCCGGCGGGCGAGCGCGCTCGCCGCGCGGTAGCCCTGTTCGGGGATCGCCGAGCCCACCTGACGGCGCCAGGCGGCGGGCATACCTCGGTCGTACCCGCCGACGACCTCGACGAGCATCGAAACCAGCGAAACGTGCGGGGAAACCGTCACCCCGATCGGGATCGTGCTGGTGTCACCGAGTTCGAGCCGGGTATAAGAAGCCGGGGGCGGCGTCTCGCGCATCCGGTCGTCCCTCCTGGGAGTGGGCGTCGCAGCACGCGATGTTAGCGCCTCCCGTCAATACCCGGCACTGCCAGGGAAACCCGATTGCTCATTCATGATGAGGAACGCGCCGAGACCGTGGAAATCGTTGGTATTGCGTTTGCGTGCGTAGTAATACGCGGTGTCGCCGACATTGGTGCCTTCGGAGATGTTTGCGATATCGGTCAATCCGCCGGCTCCGGTCGAAACCTGGGACAGGACCCCGCGATAGCCCTTCGCCGCCACGGGTCCGTACTCCGCGCCGACGTAGTGGCGCTCCACCGCTCGGGAGAGCAGGAAGGTGTACATCGCCGAAGCCGACGTCTCCAGCCAGTTGTCCTTGTCGCCGCCCCGGTCGACGACCTGGAACCAGCGGCCGGTGGCCCGGTCCTGCCAGCGGGTGTAGCCCGCCGCGAGGAACCCGACGACGTCGACGAGCCGCTTTCGGCGCGGATGGTCGCGGGGCAGGATCTCGAGGAGGTCGATCGCCGTCATCCCGAGCCAGCCGATCGCGCGGCCCCAGTGGTACTTCGAATGCCGCCCGGGGCCCGAAGCCCACGGTTCCGAGCCGTCCTCGTCGTAGGCGTGGTAGAGCAGGCCCTTCGCGGGTTCCTTGAGCCGGTCGAAGTAGACGCTGACGTTCTTCGCGGCCTCTTCGTAGCAGTAGGCGGCGTCACCGAAGGTCTTGCCGTACAGGGCGAGGAACGGCTGCGCCATGTACACGCCGTCCGCCCACAGTTGCCCGGCCCTGCTCGTGGCGTGGAACATCCCGCCGTCGGACGTCCGGGGGTATGACGGGAACCGCCCGCGCAGCTGCTCCGCCGCGGTCTTGTACTTCGCCTGCCCGGTTTCGTTGTACAGCAAGGGGAACATCTGCCCGGAGCGCATCGCGTCCAGGTTGGTGAAGCCGTTGGAGATCCCGCTCTCGGTGACGAACCGGTCGTACCAGGCGAGGATGTAGTCGAGATAGGACTTCTCGCGGGTGCGCCGGTACACCAGGTACTGGCCGTAGAGGTAGAGGCCGCGGGTGTAGCCCCAGCCGCCGAGGGTGGCCGGGGTGAAGCGTCGCATCGTCGAGTCGACGATCGCCCGCGACCAGTCCACCGGCGCCGCGGTGGCCACGCCGGGCAGGGTGAGCGCGCCGAGGGCGCCCGCGGTTCCCGCCAGTACCGTGCGCCGGGAAAGCCGTGCCGGGTGAAGAGGATCCGATGACATTCGAGGCCCTTCCTGCACGGGGAAACCGGGGAGGCGACTCGCCGGGCTGAACTTCCTTGCGGGACAACGTCTACTCGGGTGTTCGACGGCGAGTCAATGAATGCTCCCGGTGTCCGGGACGGTCCCGATGGGCGGCACTCTCCGCGGAAGGCTCCGCTCGCCTACGATCAGTTCGTGAACGAGCTGACCTTCCGCGGGCGCCGCGTCGCCCGGGACCGCGCCCTGGTCATGGCGATCGTCAACCGGACCCCCGATTCCTTCTACGACAAGGGTGCGACCTTCTCGGATCCGGACGCGCTCGCCGCCGTCGCCAAGGCGGTGGCCGAGGGCGCGGACATCGTCGACATCGGCGGGGTCAAGGCCGGACCCGGTGCGGAGGTCGACGTCGAGGAAGAGATCCGGCGGGTCGTCCCGTTCGTCGAGCGGATCCGTGAACTGCACCCCGACCTGGTGATCAGCGTCGACACCTGGCGCCACGAGGTGGGCAGGCGTTCGGCGGAGGCGGGTGCGGATCTGATCAACGACACTTGGGCGGGGGCCGATCCGAAGCTGGCCGAGGTCGCCGCGGAGTTCGGCACCGGCTACGTCTGCTCGCACACCGGGAACGCCGTCCCGCGCACCCGCCCGTTCCGGGTGAACTACCCGGACATCGTCGCGGACGTCGTCGCGGAGACGACGGCGCACGCCGAGGCGGTCGTGGCGCTCGGTGTCCCGCGTGAGGGGGTGCTGATCGACCCGACCCACGACTTCGGCAAGAACACGTGGCACAGCCTGGCGCTGCTGCGGCACGCGCGGGAACTGGCGGGCACCGGGTGGCCGGTGCTAATGGCACTGTCCAATAAGGACTTCGTCGGGGAGACGCTCGGCGTGGAGCTCGCGGAGCGGGTCGACGGGACCCTCGCCGCGACGGCGTGGGCGGCGGCGGAGGGGGCGCGGGTGTTCCGGGTGCACGAGGTCAGGCGCACCCGGCAGGTGCTGGAGATGGTCGCGTCGATCCAGGGGGTGCGGCCGCCCGCGCGCGCGATCCGCGGGCTGGCCTGACACCCTCCGTGGTGATCAGGAGCTCTTCGGCTCCAGGTGCAGTGCGGTGATCCCGCAGTCGAACGTCTTGGACCGCACCAGCCGCAGCGGCTGATTGCCGCCGAGCGCGGGGAACACCGGCAGGCCGGCACCGATCGCGGTCGGGTTGACGAACAGGTGGATCTCGTCCAGCAGCCCCTTGGCGATCAGATCCGCGGCGAGCCGGGCGCCGCCCGAGGTGATGATGTCGCCGCCCGGCTGGTCCTTGAGCTTGTGCACGATCTCGGCGAGATCCCCGCCCGCCACGGTGGCGTTCTCCCAAGGCGACTCGGTGAGGCTGTTCGAGATCACCACCTTGGGCGTGTTGTTCATCTTGTCGATGGTCTCCTGCGTCTCGCCCTCCATGCCCGACTGCCAAGCCGGGATGAACCCTTCGGCGAGGTTGCGGCCCAGCACGATGCAGTCGACCGGGTCCCAGAGCGGGCCGACGTAGGCGTTGACGTCGTCGGTCCACGGCATGGTCATCCAGTCCATCTCGCCTTCCGGGCCACCCATGTAGCCGTCGACGGTGGTCTGGACCTGCAGCTTGAACTTGCGCATGGCGCTGTTCCTTCCCAGTGAAGTATCTCTTGGACGCTCTTGTGTCCCCAGGAGAGCGATGTGTCCGCCGGACACATGGTGTACGTTAGACACATCCGAGACCGGATGACAAGTCCCGAATGTCCGAAAACGGAGTGCACGATGGCGACCTCGACGGGAGCCGGCCCGGATCCCGGTGCCGGCAGTACCGAGCTGCTCTGGGGGCTGTCCCAGCGCGAGCCGAAACCCACTCGCCCGGTGCTGACGATCGAGCGGATCGCCGACGCCGCGACCGGGATCGCCGACGCCGACGGCATCGCCGGTGTCTCCATGCACCTGGTCGCGAGCAAGCTCGACGTGACGAAAATGGCGCTGTACCGCCACGTCAGGAACAAGGCGGAACTGCTCGCGGTGATGACCGAACTGGCCATCGGCCCCGCGCCGGACCTCCTCGCGCTGCCCGGCGACTGGCGTTCCCGGCTCGAAGAATGGACGGTCCGGATGCGGGAGACCTGGCAGCGGCATCCGTGGCTGCCCGACGCCACGGTCGGCGTCCGGGCGACCGGGCCCCGGGAGATCGGCTGGACCGAATCCGCCGTCGCCGCGCTGGCGGGCACCGGCCTGACCGGCGCCGAACGGATGGACGCGGTCTTCCTGATCAGCGGGCATCTGCGCAACACCCATTCGACGAACAACGCCGGGACCCAGCCCTGGGAAGGCGACCGCGGCCTGCGCGGGCACGTCGCGGCGAACCCGGACATGTTCCCGGCTCTGCACGAAGCGGCGAAGTCGATAGAAGACGCCCCCGCGGACAACGGTTTCGAGTTCGGGCTTCAGCGGATCCTCGACGGACTCGCCGCGCTCATCGAGCGACGGCGCTGACTCGCGTCAGCCGTCCAGCGGGATGACGGCTGAGACCGTCGTGCCCGACCCGGGTTCGCTCGCGACGGTCAGTTCGCCGCCGAGCGCCCGGACCCGGTCGCGGAGGCCGTGCAGTCCGGAGCCGCCGTCGATGTCGGCCGTGCCGGTGCCGTCGTCGTGGACGTCCACCCGCAGGCCGTCTTCCTTGACGCGGATGACCACGCGGACCTCGTGTGCCCGCGCGTGTTTCAAGGCGTTGGTGACCGCTTCCGAGACGACGAAGTACGCCGTCGCCTCGACGGCGCCGCTGAGCCGCGGCACGTCCGCCCCCGCGAGGTCGACGGCGAGCGGAACCCGGTCCAGCAACGACCGGACCGCAGGAATCAGCCCGGCCTCGGTGAGGATCGCGGGCCGGAGCCCGCGCGCGAGTTCACGCAGTTCGGTGATGGTGGCCTGGAGTTCGTCGATGGTGCCGGTCAGCAGGGCCGCGACCGGCGGCGTGAGGTCGCTCCCGAGCCGCCGTTCCGCCATCCTCAGCAGCAGCACGACACTGACCAGCCGTTGTTGCGCCCCGTCGTGCAGGTCCCGTTCGAGACGTCGCCGCTCATCGTCGGCGGCGGCCACGATGCGGGCGCGCGACGCCTGGACCTCGACGAGGCGTTCCTCCAGTTCCGCGGCGAGCCGCTGGTTGTCCAGCACCAGCCCGGCGGCGGCGTTGAGCGCGTCGATCGACCGGCTGTCCTTCCACACCTCGTCGTCCTGCACGAGCGCGGCCAGGCTGGAACCGTCGCGTTCCAGCAGGAGCCGGATCATCTCCGCGTTGCCGACCCGCGCCCGCAGCACCCCGATCAGGAAGGTCAGCGGCCACAGGCAGAACGAGATCCGGTAGACGTCCAGCAGCGGTCCGGAGAACGGATGCGCGGAGCCGAGCGCGCTGCCGACCGTGGTGCTCACCGCGCCGACCACCGCGATCGCGACGACGGGGGAGAGCAGCCGCCGCTGCGGAAGCCGCCCGGCGAGCCAGCGGTAGAGCAGCACGACCAGCACCCCGGCGCCGATCAGCGCGCCGACCAGCTCCAGCAGCCGCTTGACCAGCTGTTCGGCCTCCGTCGAGGCGGCGACCGCGGCGAGGTTCTTCGGATCGTCGTTGACGAGCAGACCGAGCACGGCCGCTCCGAAGACCACGGTGTACGCGGAAAGCACGAGCACGCGTTCCCAGCGGGACCGGAGCTTCCCATGCGGGAAGACGACCACGAGATGGGCGATCACCGGACTGGACGCGGCGGTCAGCGCCAAGCCGGCGGTGTGCGCGAGCGGCTCGTTCGCGAACTGCAGGTCCTCGGCGAACAACGCGAGCCCGGCCAGCGCGATGAGCAGGCCGATGGGGTTCGAAGCGCGGCGCACGTGCGCGACGGCACCGGCGAGGAGGAAGAGGAACCCGGTCGTGGACGAGAGGGTGGTGTCGAGCACGGTGTGCGTGCCGTCGGCGATCTTGAGCGTCGTCGCTACGACACCCATGCCGATACCGGCGGTCAGCACGCCCGCCATCGCGACGGTTCGAGGGTGCTTCACCACTAAGCGTGATTCGCCCGTTCGGCCCGAACCGTTACACCGGTCCTGAAATGTGGAACAGGAGTTCCGCCGGGTGTCAAGGATTCTCAGCATCTTTCCCGTCATTCGGATGGCGATGCAGGCACGTGGGTGAACATGCGACTCTCGCGCCACCACCCGAGCCGAGTCGTATCTCCGAAAGGCGACCTCCCGTGCGCACCCACCACAGAGCCCGCTTACTGGCCGCGGCCTTCGCCGCCTTGACCTTGGCCGGTGGGATCGCGGGGTGTTCACGCGCGGACAGCGGCGCCGCCCCGGCGGAGCAGAAGAGCCAGGGCGCCGCGGGCGAGGTGCGCGTCGGCTACTTCCCGAACGTGACGCACGCGCCCGCGCTGCTCGGGGTCAAGAACGGCTTCTTCGCCAAGGAACTCGGTTCGACGAAGCTCACCACCCAGACGTTCAACGCCGGCCCCGAAGAGGTCAACGCGCTGCTCGGCAACTCGCTCGACATCGCGTTCATCGGCTCCGGCCCGGCCATCAACGCCTTCACCAAGTCCAAGGGCGCCATCCAGCTGGTCTCCGGCGCGGTCACCGGCGGCGCGCAGCTGGTGGTGAAGCCGGAGATCACCGCGCCGGAGCAGCTCGCCGGCAAGAACATCGCGACGCCATCGCTGGCGAACACCCAAGACGTCGCGCTCAAGAAGTTCGTCGCCGAGAAGAAACTGCCCGACGTCAAGGTCACCAACCTCGACAATCCGAAGACGTTCGACGCCTTCAAGAAGGGCGAACTCGACGGCGGCTGGCTGCCGGAGCCGTGGTCCTCGCGGCTCGTGCTGGACGCGGGCGCGAAGGTCCTCGTGGACGAGAAGTCCCTGTGGCCGGAAGGCAAGTTCCCGACCACGGTCGTGATCGTCCGCAGTGAGTTCCTGCAGCAGCATCCGGAGACCGTCACCGCCATCCTCAAAGGTGAACTCGCCGCCATCGAGTGGGCGAAGACCAACCCCGCCGAGGCGAAGAAGGTGGTCAACGGAGAACTCAAGGCGCTCGCGGGCAGCACACTGAACGAGGCCGTCCTCGACCGCGCGTTCTCCGGCATCGAACTGGGCATCGATCCGGTGGCGTCGACCTTCACCCAGCTCGCGCAGGACTCGGTGACCGCGGGCGTGGTGAAGTCCGCGGTGGACCTCAAGGGGTTCGCCGATTTCGGCCCGCTCAACGCCGTGCTCGAAGAGCAGGGCAAGCCCGGCGTGAACGCGCCAGGGCTGACGAAGTGACCGGAGGGGATCAGCGATGACGACCACCTTGGAGCCCGGCCTGTCCACCGGTGTCGCCGTGCGGCTCGACGGGGTCCGGAAGGCGTTCGGGCCGACCGGCCGCGCCGTCGTGGCCCTCGACGGGATGGACCTGACGGTCGCCCCCGGCGAGTTCGTCTGCCTCCTCGGCGCCTCCGGCTGCGGCAAGAGCACGCTGCTGAACCTGGTCGCCGGCCTCGACCGGCCGACGTCGGGCACGATCACCCTCGAGACCTCCCGGCCCGCGGTCATGTTCCAGGAGGCCGCGCTGATGCCGTGGCTGACCGCGGCCCGCAACGTGGAACTGCCGCTGCGCCTCGCCGGTTTCGGCCGGTCGGAACGTCGCGAGAAGGCGGCCGAACTGCTCGACCTCGTCCGCCTCGGCGGTGCGGGCGACAAGCGGCCGCACGAGTTGTCCGGCGGGATGCGGCAGCGCGTCGCGCTCGCCAGGGCGCTGGCCGCGACCCTGCGCGTCGGCGGTGACCCGGAACAGTCGCTGCTGCTGATGGATGAGCCGTTCGCCGCGCTCGACGCCATCACCCGCGACGTCCTGCAGGGTGAACTGCTGCGCGTCTATCGCAGCACCGGCACCTCGGTGCTGTTCGTGACCCACGACGTCCGCGAGGCCGTGCGGCTCGGCCAGCGGGTCGTGCTGCTCTCGTCGCGGCCGGGCCGGGTCGTGCGGGAATGGCGCGACGTCCAGGCCTCCGACGCCGAAGAGCTGACCTTGGAGATCACCGGTCACCTCCGGGAGGTGATCAGTACCCATGCCGCGGCTTGACCGCCCTGACGTAGAGGCAGCAGCGGCGGACGAGGCCGTCGGCGCGGGGCTCGACTCGCTCGACACCCCCACGGGGGAACGCCGGGAAAGCCGGGGGAAGCGGTTCCTGCGCGGCTTCGTGCCGCCGTTGGTCTTCCTGGCGTTGCTGGTCGCGCTGTGGCAGGCCTTGTGGGCCGCTGCGTTCTGGCCGGAGGCCATGCTTCCCTCGCCGCTCGCGGTCTGGGACGAAATCGTCGGCATTACCGTCGACGGCGAGATCTTCGAATTCGTCTGGACGTCGGTGCACCGGGCCGCGCTGGGCTTCCTGATCGGCGTGGTCATCGGGACCCCGCTCGGACTGCTGGTGGCGAAGGTCCGGGTCGTGCGTGCCGCGGTCGGGCCGTTCCTGACCGGGCTGCAAAGCCTTCCGTCGGTGGCCTGGGTGCCTGCGGCGATCCTGTGGTTCGGGCTGAACGACGCTTCGATCTACTTCGTGGTCCTGCTGGGTTCGGTGCCTTCGATCGCCAACGGCCTCGTCGCCGGTATCGACCAGATCCCGCCGATCCTGCCGCGCGTCGGCCAGGTGATGGGGGCGAGCCGGCTGTCGTCGGCCCGGCACATCCTGCTGCCCGCCGCGCTGCCCGGTTTCCTCGCCGGACTCAAACAGGGCTGGGCGTTCTCGTGGCGTTCGCTGATGGCCGCCGAGCTGATCGCGCTGTCCCCGGCGCTCGGCAAGGGACTCGGCGCGTACCTGCACGAGGGCTCGTCGTTCAACAGCATGGAGGCCGTGATGTCGGCCATCTTCCTGATCTTGCTGGTCGGCGTCGGCATCGAGCTGGTGCTGTTCCGTCCGCTGGAGCGTTCGGTCCTGCGTGCACGGGGGCTGACGGCCTCGCTTTAGCGTTCACCTTCCGGAGGTGGCAAACCTACGACACCGTAAGTTACGGTGTCGTAGGTAGGCGTTTTCCGTACCCTGAAAGGACGAAACGCATGACGGTCCCCGAAAGCACCCGGCTGATGCTCGAGCTGGAGGGAACGGTCGAGGAAAACCTCAACCGGCATCTCTCGGTCGCCAAGGAATGGATGCCGCACGAGTACGTGCCGTGGAGCGAGGGCAAGAACTTCGCCGAACTGGGCGGCGAGCCGTGGGATCCCGAGCAGTCACGGGTGTCGCCCATCGCGCGGACCTCGCTGGAGGTCAACCTCCTCACCGAGGACAACCTGCCGAGCTACCACCGCGAGATCGAGCGGGCGTTCGGCCGCGACGGCGCGTGGGGCACCTGGGTGCATCGCTGGACGGCCGAGGAGGGCCGCCACGGCATCTGCATCCGCGACTACCTGCTGGTGACGCGCGCGGTGGACCCGGTCGAGCTGGAGCGGGCGCGGATGCAGACCATGCAGGCCGGGTACGACAGCGGCGACAAGGCGCTGCTGAACGTCTTCGCGTACGTGTCGTTCCAGGAACTGGCGACGCGGCTCTCGCATCGCAACACGGGGAAGTACACGCAGGATCCGATGTGCGAAAAGCTGCTCTCGCGGGTCGCGATGGACGAGAACCTGCACATGGTCTTCTACCGGAACCTGGTGCAGGCCTCGCTGGAGCTTTCACCCGACGCGATGATGCGCGCCATCACCGACGAGGTCGTCCAGTTCCAGATGCCGGGCGCGGTGATCCCGAGCTTCGTGCGGAAGGCCGCGCTGATCGCGAAGGCGGGCATCTACGACCTGCGGATCCACCACGACGAGGTGATCTGGCCGTTGCTGCGGCAGTGGAAGATCTTCGAGCTCGAAGGGCTCGGCGAGGTGGGGGAGAAGGCGCGGGACGAACTCGACCAGTTCCTGAAGGCCCTCGACACCCAGGCTTCCCGCTTCGAAGAGCGTCGCGCGGCCGCCGCGGCCCGCGCCGCCGCCCGAACCGCGTGATACGCCCCCGATCACGCGAGTTCCGCTCCTAGACACGCGAGTTACGCCCCCGATCACGCGAGTTACGCCTCCAGTCACGCCGGGCCGGACTCGCCGATGTCGGGACGGAAGCCGTAACTCGCGTGACGGGAGGCGTAACTCGCGTGATTGAGGGCGGAACTCACGTGATGGAAGGCGTAACTCGCGTGATTGGAGCCGTAACTCGCGTGACGGCCGCCGGATCACGCGTGGCGGCCGTCAGGGTGAGCTAGCGCGAGCGGCGCGAGCCGGCGCGGGTTCCCGAGGAGAACGCGGCGGCACCGCCCCGGCGGGCCGGAGCCCCACCGGACTGGGCCTTGCCCGCACCGGAAGCCCGGCGCGGCTGGGAGTCGGCGGCAGCGCGACGGCCCTGGCCGCCGCCCTTGGGCGCGCCTTCGCGACGTCCGGTGGACTCGGCCGCGCGACGGCCGCCCTGGCCGGCGGGAGCGCCGCCACGGCGATCGCCCTCGACGCGGGGCTGACGTGCACGGCCTTCCGAGGAACCGCCGCGACGCGAGCCGCCACCGGAAGCACCCCTTCCACCGACGGAAGGGCCTCGGCCGCGACCGGCGCGGCTGCCGCGGCCACGGCCGCCTGCCGGACGGTCTTCGTCCTCACCCTTGCCCTGGATGGCCTCGCCGCTGGCGCTGACGCGCTTCGGCCGCGTGTCCACGATCGGCCGTCGCGGCGACGCGGTGAACGAACGCTCGCCGGGCGCAAGCTCCGACAGCAGCGGGTGGCCGGGGCCGAGCTGCGTCGTCGTCGGCTTGATGCCTGCCTTGCGGGTGAGGTCGCGGACGTCGCCGACCTGCGCGTCGGTCATCAGCGTGACGACGGTGCCGGACGCCCCGGCCCGCGCGGTCCGGCCGGACCGGTGCAGGTACGCCTTGTGCTCGACGGGCGGGTCGGCGTGGATGACCAGCGTGACGTCGTCGACGTGGATTCCGCGGGCGGCGATGTCGGTCGCGACCAGTGTCTTCGCCGCGCCGGAGGAGAACGCCTCCAGGTTGCGCGTCCGCGCGGTCTGCCCGAGGTTGCCGTGCAGTTCGACGGCCGGCACGCCGGAGGCCATGAGCTTGCGCGTCAGCTGCTTGGCGCGGTGCTTCGTGCGGGTGAACACCAGCGTGCGGCCGGGCGCGGCGGTGAGGTCGATCAGCACCGCCAGCCGGTGGGTCTCCTCCAGGTGCAGCACGTGGTGCTTCATGGTCGAGACCGGCGACTGGGCCGAGTCGACGCTGTGCGTGACCGGGTTGTGCATGAAGCGTTTGACCAGCACGTCGACGCCCGCGTCGAGGGTCGCGGAGAACAGCAGCCGCTGCCCGCGCTCGGGGGTCTCGGCCATGATGCGCCGGACGTCGGGCAGGAAGCCGAGGTCGGCCATGTGGTCGGCCTCGTCCAGTACGGTGATCTCGATGTTGTCGAGCTTCACCTCGCCCGAACGCATGTGGTCGGCGAGCCTGCCGGGGCAGGCGACGACGATGTCGACGCCGTCACGCAGCCGGGTGATCTGCGGGTTGGGGCTGACGCCGCCGAAGATGGTGGTGACCTTGAGGCCGAGCGGCTTGGCCAGCGGCAGGAACGACGCCTCGATCTGGGTGGCCAGTTCGCGGGTCGGCGCCAGGACCAGTGCGCGCGGGCGGCCGGGGCGGCGCCGGGTCGGGCCGGCGGCGAGCCGGGCCAGGACGGGCAGCACGAAGCCGTAGGTCTTGCCGGAGCCGGTGCGGCCGCGGCCGAGGACGTCGCGGCCCGCCAGCGAATGCGGCAGCGTGGCGGCCTGGATGGGGAACGGGCTGGTGACGCCCTGTTCGGCGAGCGAGTCCACGAGGGTCTTGGACAGGCCGAGTTCGGTGAAGGTAGGTGTGCTCATAAGCGTGTGGGCACAGGTGCGCCCTGGTATCTCCGTAAGGATAGGAAGGGTTGTCCTGCCCGGCGCAGACCTCGGGGGGCCGCGGCGCGTGGTCATTCGACAACGAAACGCGGCCCGAGGCAGAACTGAGCGGACCGCGTTGTCCAGTGTACTGGGTCGTGATCTCCGGGGCTACGTGATATCGCCCGCACCGGTCCGCCGATGTTCGTCGGTTCGGACGAGCCGGCCGCGGCGTCGCGGTGAAACGCTGGCCTGACCGGACGAAAGGGGACACGGGTGTCGAACGTTCAGGAGCTGCGAGGCGTGCTCGAAGAGGAGGCGCGCGGGGCGGGTGTGCCTGGAGCCGTGGTGGGGGTGACACATCGCGGCGAGGAGTCGGTGTTCGCCACCGGTGTGTCCAGTGTGGACACCGGGCTTCCGGTCGATCCCGGCACTTTGTTCATGATCGGCTCCACCAGCAAGACCTTCGCCGCGGCAACGGTGCTTGCCCTCGTCGAAGACGGTGCGCTGGACCTGGACCGGCCGGTCGTCGAGTACCTTCCCGACCTTCCCTTGGCGGATCCGGTGGCGCGGAAGACGGTGACGCTGCGCCATCTGCTCACGCACTCCGCCGGGTTCCTCGGTGATGTGGACTTCACCACCGGGTGGGGTGACGACGCGCTGGCCCTCGCGATCGCGAAGTTCGGCGACCTGCCGCAGAACTTCCCGCCCGGTGAGGTGTTCTCCTACTGCAACGCCGGCTTCCAGCTGGCAGGCCGGGTCGTCGAGGTGGTGGCGGGTGAACCTTTCGAGGACGTGGTCCGCGCCCGGCTGCTCGAACCGCTGGGCATGACCGAGTCGTATTACCTGCCGTGGGAGGTGCTCACGCGCCGTCACGCCGTCGGGCACGTGCTGCGCGACGGCGGACCGGCGGTCGAGCACACCGTGGGCCTCACCCGAGCGGACAGCGCGAGCGGCGGACTGTGGTCGACGGCGGGCGACCAGCTGAAATGGGCCCGGTTCTTCCTGACCGGCGAGGCCGAGGGCAAGCCGCCGATCAGCGAAGCCACCCGCGACCTCATGCGCGCGCCGCAGCGCAAGGCCGCGCTGCGGTTCGAAGAGGTCGGGCTGAGCTGGCTGCACACCACCCACGGCGCTGCCCGGCTGGTCCGGCACGGCGGCAACGTGAGCAATCTGCAGCTGTCGGAGTTCGTGACCATTCCGGAGGAGGACTTCGCCGTCACGGTGCTGACCAACAGCGCGGGCGGGTCCGCGCTGGGCGCGAAGATCGTCGACTGGTGCCTGGAGAAGCTGATCGGGCTGCCTCCGCTCGCGAACGTGGCTCCCGTGCCCCAGCCGGACGTCGCCGAGTACCTCGGCCGCTACCAGACCGGTGACCTGGCGTTCGTGGTCAGCGACCGCGACGGCGCGCTGTGGGCGCAGCTGGTCGCCGACATCGAGGACTTCCCGTCGCCGCCGCCGTTCGAGGCCGTTTTCGTGGGCGGCGACGCGATCGCCCCCGCCGCCGACACCCGCAAGCCCACCGCGCGTTTCCTGCGGAACGACCACGGGGAGGTGACTTCGGTCGAGTTCGGTGGCCGGACGGCGAAGCGGCGCGCTACGGTTACCGGGTAGTAACTTCGGCGACCAGGAGTGACGATGAGCGAAAAGGCGACCGCGTTGTTGCTGAACCCGGGTGGGTACGACCCACGGCAGTTCGACCCGGAGACGCGTCGCCTGCTGCGTGCCACCATCGAGTGGTTCGAACAGCGCGGCAAACGCAAACTCGTCGAGGACTACCACGACCGGACCTTCTACGCGGACTTCATCGAGTTCGCGGGCAAGGAAGGGCTCTTCTCGACGTTCCTCACTCCCGGCGCCAACGCCGAGGGGAACCCCGACAAGCGCTGGGACACCGCGCGGGTCGCGGCCCTGTCGGAAATCCTCGGCTTCTACGGCTTGAATTATTGGTACCCGTGGCAGGTCACCATCCTCGGCCTGGGCCCGGTGTGGCAGAGCGCGAACGAGGCCGCCCGCAAACGCGCGGCGGACTCGCTCGCGGCCGGCGGCGTCGCCGCGTTCGGACTGTCCGAAAAGGAGCACGGGGCCGACATCTACTCGTCGGACCTCGTGCTCACCCCGGACGGTGACGGCGGCTACCGCGCGAACGGGTCGAAGTACTACATCGGCAACGGCAACTGTGCGCGCACCGTGTCCGTGTTCGGTCGCATCGACGGCGTCGAGGGCCCGGACCAGTACGTGTTCTTCTACGCGGACTCGGAGCACCCGAACTACCGTGTGGTGAAGAACGTCGTCCCGTCGCAGATGTACGTCGCCGAGTTCGAGCTCAACGACTACCCGGTGTCCGAAGAGGACATTCTGCACGTCGGCGCCGACGCGTTCTCCGCGGCGCTGAACACGGTCAACATCGGCAAGTTCAACCTGTGCTTCGGCGGCATCGGGATGTCGACGCACTCGCTGTACGAGGCGATCACGCACGCGCACAACCGGGTGCTCTACGGCAAGAAGGTCACCGATTTCCCCCACGTGCGCCGGGAATTCGTCGAGGCGTACGCGCGGCTCGTCGCGATGAAGCTGTTCTCCGACCGCGCCGTGGACTACTTCCGCAGCGCGAACGCGGACGACCGCCGGTACCTGCTGTTCAACCCGATCACCAAGATGAAGGTGACCACGGAGGCGCAGAAGGTCATCGGCCTGGTCGCGGATGTGGTGGCGGCCAAGGGTTTCGAGGCCGACACCTATCTCGCGATGTCCAAGAACGACATCGACGGCCTGCCGAAGCTGGAAGGCACGGTGGCGGTGAACCTCGCGCTGATCGCGAAGTTCGTGCCCGCGTACCTGTTCGCGCCGCAGGCCTACGAGCCGGTGCCGACCCGGTCCGACGCGGCCGACGACGAGTTCCTGTTCCGCCAGGGCCCCGCGCGCGGTCTGTCCAAGGTGCGGTTCCACGACTGGCGTGAGGCCTACGCCAAGGCGTCCGCGATCCCGAACGTCGCGCGGTTCACCGAGCAGGCCGAGGCGCTGGTGAAGCTGTTCACCGAAGCCGCGCCGGATGAGGCTCAGCAGCAGGACATCGACTTCGGCCTCGCGCTGACCGAGCTGTTCACGCTGGTCGTCTACGGGCAGCTGGTGCTGGAGCAGGCGGAGATCACCGGCATCGAAACCGAGGTCGTCGACCAGATCTTCGCCATCCTGGTGCAGGACTTCAGCGTCACCGCGATCGATCTGCACGGGAAGTCTTCCTCGACCGAGGCGCAGCAGGCGCTCGCGCTGGCTTCGATCCGGAAGCCCGTCGTCGACGCGGCGCGCTTCGACCACGTGTGGTCGCTGGTGCGGGAACTCTCGGGCGCCTACGCCATGAACCCGTAGCCGCCGGCTGCAATGAAGGGGCCTTTCATAGCAAAATTTGCTATGAAAGGCCCCTTCATTGCACGCCTGAGGGAGCTTTCCTCGCATCGCATGCGGGGAAAGCGCCCTTCAGTAGCTTCTATTGAGGGGTAGGGCAAAGGTGGCAGGTTGCGAAAGCCACTTTCGCAACCTTCAAGGTTGCCAAAGTGGCTTTCGCAACGTCGGGAGCAGTGAGCGGTAGCGAAGAGGGGCGTTCGCTACGCCAATGCCGTCGCTGAGACCCATGGTCGAGGTGCGTCGCGAAAGCCACTTTCGCGACGCCTGATGTCCCGAAAGTGGCTTTCGCGACACCGTCGCCCCATAGCCGCGGGCGAATCCCCGCGACTCGGCACCGCTGCGTGCCCAACTCTTACTTGCCGAAGCCGGCCTTCCGGAGCGCGTCCGCCATGGCGCCACCGCCGCCGGAGTTCCCGCCCCGGTTGCCACCGCCGCGTCCGCCCTGACGCTGCCCGCCACCCTGACGCTGACCGCCCTGGCCGCGGTCACGACCGCCGCCACCGCCGCCGCCCTGCTCACGAGCAGGCTTGCCGGGCTCGTCGTCCAGCCGCAGGGTCAGCGAGATCCGCTTGCGCGGCACGTCGACTTCCAGCACCTTCACCTTGACGATGTCGCCGGGTTTCACGACCTCACGCGGGTCCTTGACGAAGTTCTTCGACAGCGCCGAGACGTGCGCGAGCCCGTCCTGGTGCACGCCGACGTCGATGAACGCGCCGAACGCGGCCACGTTCGTCACGACGCCTTCCAGCCGCATGCCCGGCTTGAGGTCGCCGATCTTCTCGACGCCGTCGGCGAAGGTCGCGGTCTTGAACGCCGGACGCGGGTCGCGGCCCGGCTTTTCGAGTTCGGCGAGGATGTCGGTCACCGTCGGGAGGCCGAAGGTGTCGTCGACGAACTCCGTGGGCTTCAGCGCCTGCAGGGTCCGCGAGTTGCCGATCAGCGCGCGGATGTCCGTGCCGGTCGAGCTCAGGATCCGCCGCACCACCGGATAGGCCTCGGGGTGCACCGAGGACGAGTCGAGCGGGTCGTCGCCGTCCGGGATCCGGAGGAAGCCCGCGCACTGCTCGAAGGCCTTGGGGCCGAGCCTCGCGACCTCCTTGAGCCCGGTCCGCGTCTTGAACGGGCCGTTCTCGTCGCGGTGCGCGACGATGTTCTCCGCCAGCGTCGTCGTGATGCCCGAGACGCGGGTCAGCAGCGGCGCCGACGCGGTGTTGACGTCCACGCCGACCGCGTTCACACAGTCTTCGACAACCGCGTCGAGTGACCGCGACAGCGAGATCTCCGACAGGTCGTGCTGGTACTGCCCGACGCCGATCGACTTCGGGTCGATCTTCACCAGTTCCGCCAGCGGGTCCTGCAGCCGCCGCGCGATGGAGACCGCGCCGCGCAGCGACACGTCCATCCCCGGCAGTTCCTGCGACGCGAACGCCGACGCCGAATACACCGACGCGCCCGCCTCGGAGACGACGGCCTTGGTCAGCTTCAGTTCCGGGTGCTTCTTGATCAGCTCGCCGGCGAGTTTGTCGGTCTCGCGGGACGCGGTGCCGTTGCCGATCGAGATCAGGTCCACCTTGTGCCGGGCGCAGAGCGCGGCGAGTTCGGCGATGGACTGGTCCCATTTGTTGGCGGGCTGGTGCGGGTAGATCACGTGGGTGCCGACGACCTTGCCGGTGTCGTCGACGACGGCGACCTTGACGCCGGTACGGAAACCGGGGTCGAGACCCATCGTGGCGCGGGTGCCCGCCGGGGCGGCGAGCAGCAGGTCGCGCAGGTTCGCGGCGAACACGCGGACGGCGTCGTCCTCGGCCGACTGACGCAGCCGCATCCGCAGGTCGATGCCCAGGTGCAGCAGGATCTTCGTGCGCCACGCCCAGCGGACGGTGTCGCCGAGCCACTTGTCGCCGGGGCGGCCTTCGTTGGAGATCCCGAACTTGTGCGCGATGCGGTTCTCGTATTCGGTCGGGCCGGTGCGCGGCTCTTCCGACGGCTCCTCCGACTCCATGGTGAGGTCGAGGATCTCCTCCTTCTCGCCGCGGAACATCGCGAGGATCCGGTGCGAGGGGAGCTTGGTGTAGGGCTCGGAGAACTCGAAGTAGTCGGAGAACTTCGCGCCCTCTTCGGCCTTGCCGTCGCGGACCTTCGAGGCCAGACGGCCTTCCGCCCACATCTTCTCGCGCAGCTCGCCGATCAAATCGGCGTCCTCGGCGAAGCGTTCGACGAGGATCGCGCGGGCGCCGTCGAGCGCGGCCTGCGCGTCCGCGACGCCCTTGTCGGCGTCGACGAACACCGCGGCCGCGGCCTGCGGGTCGGTGTTCGGGTCGTTCAGCAGCCCGTCGGCGAGCGGCTCCAGACCGGCCTCGCGGGCGATCATCGCCTTCGTCCGCCGCTTGGGCTTGTACGGCAGGTAGATGTCCTCGAGACGGGACTTGGTGTCGGCCGCCATGATCGACGCTTCGAGCGCCTCGTCCAGCTTGCCCTGGCTGCGGATCGACTCCAGCACCGCGACCCGGCGCTCGTTGAGTTCCCGCAGGTAGCGGAGGCGTTCTTCGAGGGTGCGCAGCTGGGTGTCGTCCAGCATCCCGGTGACCTCTTTGCGGTACCGGGCGATGAACGGCACGGTCGATCCGCCGTCCAGCAGGTCGACGGCCGCCTTGACCTGCCCTTCGCGCACACCGAGTTCTTCGGCGATCTTCTGCTCGACTGTCTGCAGGCCCTGCACGCTCACTCCCACGCTCCTGAATCCGCCCTCGGGTGCTCTCGGACCCTGCATTCTGCCGCTTCCGCCGAGCCGACTTTCGTATGGCCTCCTCTAACCGAACCCTTGACAGTTGTATTGGTCTAGTCCATTTTGATGTGGCCGACATCACCCGTCCGTGGAGGCCAGTCGTGAAAGTGAAGCCGAAACACGCGTTCCTCGCCCTGCTGTCGTCACTGGCCGTGTGCCTGGGGGTGACTTTCGCGGTCTCGGGCAGTGCCTCGGCCGCCAACATCCTGACCAACCCGGGCTTCGAACTCGGAACCACGAGCGGCTGGACCTGCTCCGGCGCGAACGCGGTGGTCACCACGCCGGTCCACTCGGGCACCCGCGCGCTCAGCGCCACTCCGGCGGGTCAGGACAACGCCCGCTGCTCGCAGAGCGTGGCCGTGAAGGCCAACACCGCGTACACGCTTTCGGCGTGGGTGCAGGGCAGCTACACCTACCTGGGCGTCACCGGCACCGGGACGGGTGACAAGAACACCTGGACCCAGGGCGGGGCCAACTGGTCGCAGCTCTCGCTGAGCTTCACCACCGGCGCGTCCACCACGAGCGTCCAGATCTACCTGCACGGCTGGTACGGCCAGCCCGCGTACTTCGCCGACGACGTGAACCTCGACGGTCCCGGCGGCTCCCCGACGACGACCCCGACCACGCCGACGACGTCCACGAGCCCGACGACGACCACCACCAGCAGCTCGCCGACGACCACGACGACCAACCCGAACCCGGGCGACCTGCCGAAGCACGTGATCACCGGCTACTGGCAGAACTTCTACAACGGCGCGAAGGCGCTCAAGCTCGCCGACGTCCCGACGAAGTACAACATCATCGCGGTGTCCTTCGCCGACGCGACGGCCACGCCGGGCGCGGTCACCTTCACCCTCGACTCGGGTCTTTCGAGCCAGCTCGGCGGCTACACCGACGCGCAGTTCAAGGCCGACATCAAGACGGCGCAGGCACGCGGGCAGAAGGTCATCCTGTCCGTCGGCGGCGAGAAGGGCACGATCCGCGTCGATTCCGCGGCCGCGGCCACGAACTTCTCCAACAGCATGAAGTCGCTCATCGCGAGCTACGGCTTCGACGGCGTTGACATCGACCTGGAGAACGGCGTCAACGCGACCTACATGGCGCAGGCGCTGCGCAGCATCCACGCCGCGGGCGGCACGGTCATCACGATGGCGCCGCAGACGATCGACATGCAGAGCCCGGCGGCCGAGTACTTCAAGCTGGCGCTGAACGTCAAGGACATCCTGACGATCGTCAACATGCAGTACTACAACAGCGGCACGATGCTCGGCTGCGACCAGAAGGTCTACTCGCAGGGCACGGTCGACTTCCTCACCGCGCTGGCCTGCATCCAGCTGCAGAGCGGTCTGCGGGCCGACCAGGTCGGGCTCGGCCTGCCCGCGTCGGGCTCGGCGGCCGGTGGCGGCTACCAGGCGCCCGGCAACACGGTCAACGCGCTGAACTGCCTGGCGAAGGGCACGAGCTGCGGTTCGTTCAAGCCGACGACGACGTATCCGACGATCCGGGGCGCGATGACCTGGTCGATCAACTGGGACGCCTCGCAGGGCTACGCGTGGTCGAACACGGTGAGCGCGGGCCTGGCCGGCCTCCCGTGATGATCCGCTAGACCGGGGCGGGGCACCGTCGTCGCGCGGGCGACGGTGCCTCGCCCTTTCCACACCCCGCAATTCGTCATCTACTTGCGATATTTGCGCCACGCAAAGGATCGCAAGTAGATGACGAATTGCGGGGGTCAGAGCGGGGTGAGGGGGAGACGCAGGGCGCCGGGGGCGTGGGGCGGCACGACGGGCTTGAGCGGGGCGACGGGGTTCAGGCGCCGGTAGGGGGAGCCGAGCGGCGGCCGCGGGTCGGCCTCGCCTTTGTTGGGCCACAACGACATCGCGCGTTCCGCCTGCGCGGTGATGGTCAGCGACGGGTTCACGCCGAGGTTCGCCGAGATCGCCGAACCGTCCGCGATATGCAGCCCGGGACAGCCGTGAACGCGCTGGTACGGGTCGACGACGCCGGTCTCGGCGCTGTCGCCGATCGCGCAGCCGCCGATGAAATGCCCGGTGATCGGGATGTTCGCCAGATCCGTCCACGCGCCCTGCGCCAGCCCGCCGATCTTGTCCGCCACCCGCCTGGTGACTTCGTGCCCAGCCGGAATCCACTCGGGGTTCGGCTCGCCGACGCCCTGCTTCGTGGTCATCCGCCTGCCGAAGAGCCCGCGTTTCGTGTACGTGGTCACGGAATTGTTCAACGTCTGCATCACCAGCAGCCCGACCATCCGCTCGGACCACCGCCGCGGGTTGTGCAGCCGCACCAGCCGCCGCCGGTTCCGCCACAGTTCCCGCGCGCCGAGCACCCACCGGCGTTTGCCCGGCTCGGCGTCGACGAGCACCGTCGTCAGCAGGCCCATGAAGTTGCTGCCCTTGCCGTAGCGCACCGGCTCGACATGCGTGACGGCATCGGGGTGGATCGACGACGTGATCGCGACGCCGCGGGTGAAGTCCGTGTCCTTGCGCAGGGAGCGAGCGGCGAGCACGGCCTCGGAGTTCGTCCGGGCGAGCAAGCCCAGGCGCGGTGACAGCTCCGGCAGCGTGCCGGAGTCCTTCAGCGAGTGCAGAAGCCGTTGCGTGCCCAGGGAAGCGGCGGCGAACACGACCTCCGAGGCGGTGAAGGTCCGCTTGCGTTTGCGCACCCATCGTCCTGTTCGGACGGTGTCGACCGCGTAACCGCCGTCGACCGGCCGGACCGACACGGCGGTGGTCAGCGGATGGACCTCCGCGCCCGCCTTTTCCGCCAGGTACAGGTAGTTCTTGACGGTCGTGTTCTTCGCGCCGACCCGGCAGCCGGTCATGCACTCGCCGCAGTGCGTGCACGGCTTCCGCAGCGGGCCTTCGCCGCCGAAGAACGGGTCGACGTCGCGCTTGCCGAAGTGGACGCCGACCGGCGTCGGCCGGTACGTGTCCGCGATGCCCATGTCCTCGGCGACCTCGCGCAGTACCCGGTCGGCCGGGGTGACCAGCGGGTTCTCCACCACGCCCAGCATCCGTTTCGCCTGGTCGTAATGCGGGGCGAGTTCGGCCTTCCAGTCGGTGATGTGCGCCCACTGCGGGTCTTCGTAGAAGGTGTCCGGGGGTTCGTAGAGCGTGTTCGCGTAGACGAGCGAGCCGCCGCCGACGCCAGCACCGCTCAGCACGAAAGTGTTCTTCAGCAGGGTCAGTCGTTGGATGCCGTAGCAGCCCAGTTTCGGGGCCCACAGGTACTTCCGCAGTCGCCACGACGTCTTCGCGAACTCGTCGTCGGCGAACCGGCGGCCGGTCTCCAGCACGCCGACGCGATAGCCCTTCTCGGTGAGCCGCAACGCGGTCACACTGCCGCCGAAACCGGAGCCGATCACCAGCACGTCGTAGTTCATCGCGCACCCACCGTCCGGTAGTCGCCTAGGTCGAGCTTCTTCGTCCGCCGGTCGTATTCGGTGACCAGACCCGGCCAGTTCGTGCTCACGCGGCCGTTCTTTTGGCGGTACCAGCTGGCGCAGGTCGTCCAGACACTGCGCCCGAGGCGTCGCTGGATCTCCTCGTCGTACCGCTGCTCGACCTCCGGGACGACGTCCATATAGGACACTTCGGGCCTGGCGAGGTGTTCCACGGCTTGGCGGATGTAGCGGGCCTGCCGTTCGATCATGTAGATGATGGAGCCCGCGCCGAGGTTCGTGTTGGGCCCGTAGACGCAGAACAGGTTCGGGAAACCCGGCACGGTCATGCCGAGGTACGCCCGCGCGCCGCCCTTCCACGCGTCGGACAGCGCCCGTCCGCCGAGACCCTCCACCTTGAGCTCGCCGAGGAAGTCGGTCGCCGCGAAACCGGTCCCGTAGACGATGACGTCGGCTTCGTGTTCGACGCCGTCCTCGGTGAGCACCCCGGACGGCGTGATCGCGCTGATGCGCCGCGTCTCGACGGCGACGTTGTGCTGCGCCAGCGCGGGCAGATACTCGTTGGTGAACAGGATCCGCTTGCAGCCCAGCGGATAGTCCGGGGTGAGTTTCTCGCGCAGCGCCCGGTCTTTGATGTGACGGCGGCGCAGCTGGGCCGTCCGCATTTCGAAGACCTTGGCCAGCAACGGATGTTTCGTCATCGCGTAGGTCGCGTACTCGGCGAGGAGGAAGATCCGCAGCCTGCCGAGCAGCTGGGTGGCGGGCAGATGCCGGAACAACCGTTGCTGCCAGCGCCGGTAGCGGGTGTCCCGTTTGGCCATGATGTAGGGCGCGGTGCGCTGGAAGACCGTCAGTTCACCCGCCTGGCGCTGGAGTTCGGGCACGAACTGGATCGCGCTCGCGCCCGTGCCGATCACCGCGACCTTCTTGCCGCGCAGATCGACGTCGTGATCCCAGTGCGCGGAGTGGAAACTGGCGCCCTCGAAGGTTTCCTGGCGGGGGATGTCCGGCTGGACCGGCCGCGAGAGCTGGCCGACGGCGGGGACGAACACGGTGGCCTCGAACGTCTCGCCGCCCGCGGTCTCCACCCGCCAAAGCCCGCGCTCCTCGTCGAAGGCCGCGGCGGTGACGCGGGTGCCGAACCGGATGTGCGGTTCGAGCCCGTAGCGGCGCACCACGCGTTTGAGGTACTCGTGGATGTCCGGTTGCAGCGAGAACCGCTTCGGCCAGTCGGGATTGGGCTCGTAGGAGAACGAGTACAGCGGCGACGGGATGTCGCAGCCGGCGCCGGGGTAGGTGTTCTCCCGCCAGACGCCGCCCGGTTCGGCGGCGCTCTCCAGGATGGTGAAGTCGTCGAAGCCGGCGCGTTTGAGCTCGATCGCCGTCCCGACCCCGCCGAAGCCCGTCCCTACGATCAGCACGCTCGTCTTGCCCATGCCGATCGAAGTTACGCACCCGTCAGTCCTGGTGGAAGTACACGACCGGCCACTCAATCGAGATTTCCGGCCACATACCTACCGCAATTCGGCACCTGGTTGCGGTAGTTGGCAGTGCGAACTGACGCAATCAGGTGCCGAATTGCACCGCGTGAGACTCGGCCTTCGGGTGGGCCCAGGTCAGGAGCCGGTGAGCGGAGCTTTCGAGGGCGTCCAGATCCCGCTTCGGGACGCGCTCGAACGGCGTGATCACCACCGAAGCGGCCTTCTTCGCCATCTTGATCTCCCAGAAGCCCTTCACGGACCCGTCGACCAGGATGGTGCCCTTGACCAAACCGTTCTGCGTGATGACGACCTTGCGATGCTCGTCGCTGATCACGCGGGTGCGGTCGGCGTAGGACAGGACGGTCTGGTCGAACGGCCCCAGCAGCCTGGCAGGCGCGGGCGTGTCCGGGTCCGGGCGCGGGGCGTCTTCGAGGTCGAAGAGTTCGCGTCCGTTCTCGTCGCGGAACGTCCGCAGTTCCGGTCGCAGCCGCTCGGCGACCTCGCCGAGCTTCGTGATCCCGGCCCACGCCTGCGCGTCCTGCACGCTGGCTGGCCCGAACGCGGCCAGATAGCGGCGGAACATCGCTTCCGGGGACGGCGTCGCGTCCGGCTCGGCGCCCAGCCAGTCCCCGGTGGTCTGATAGGTCGGCTGTCCGGACTTGCCCCAGATCCCGCGCGGCGGGATCTGCACCAGCGGCAGCAGCGCCCGCGCGACGTGTACCAGCGCCGACGGTCCCGCGCTGTCCCACCGCTTCGCCAGTTCCGTGCCGAGTTCGGCGGACGACAGCGGCCGCTCACCGAGCAGTTTGCGGGCGGTGCGGGCGATCTCCTGGTGGTCGAGGCCCTTGATCTCCGGGGTGAACTGGGTGTTGTCCATCGAACGGTCGTAGAGCGGCTGCACGATCGGCCGCCACGCCAGCGCGTCCGCCGGTTTCACCAGGTGCACCGTGCCGCGCATGAGCGCGATCCGCACGACACTCTTGTCCAGCAGCAGGCTCGCCAGCTCTTCCTGACGGAAGCCGTGCAGCCGTGTCCACAGCGCGAAGTACGGCGGATTCGGTGCCTGCGCCTGCAATCCGGCCAGCTGCTCGACCGCTTCGAGCGCGGTCATCTTCGAACGCCGGAGCAGCAGCTGCCGGTCCAGCATGGCGCGGTTCAGCGCGCGCCTGCTCAACGTGTCGGACATGCCGCTCACCCTAAACGGGGTCGAGGACAGTTACGGTCCTCAATGCGCCGATCGCCGCCGCGATCCATAATCCCGGCCATGGAACTACCGCCGCCGGTGATCCGGGACTGGGACTACCCGCGCGGCACGGCGAGCATCGTGCTCATGGCGCGCTTCGCCGCCGAGAACGGCGTCACGGGGCTGGAGTCCTACGAGTACGCGCCCGTGGACGGCCAGGTCGACGCGCGTCAGGAGCTCGCGGTGGTCCGGGCACTGGTCCGCGGGCTCGGCGCCGGGGACGACGTCGCGCTGCGGCTGAGCAGGCGGTACCGCGTGAGCGCGTTCGGCATCTTCGGGTTCGCGTGCATCAGCAGCCCGACGCTCGGGGACGCGATGCGCTTCGCCCTGCGATACCTGGACCTGAGTTTCACCTTCTGCATCCCGCATGTGACCGTCGAGGCCGGGCGGCTCGGGCTGGCCATGGACGACAGTCGCGTACCGGGCGACGTCGCCCGCTTCCTGCTGTTGCGCGACCTCGGCGCCATCCACACCGTCATGCGCGACATCCTGCCGGACATCTCTCTGCGCTCCTTGGCCTTCCGTCACGATCGACCCTCCACAGTGGACGAATACGTCCGGACCTTCGGCCTGGCGCCGTCGTTCTCCGCACCGTCACACTTGGCCACCTTGGACCCGCTGTACCTCGACAGACCGCTGCCGCAGGCCAACGACCAGACGGTCGCGGTGTGCGCCGCGCAATGCGACCTGCTGGTGTCGCGGAAACGCGAACGATCCGGGATCGCGCAGCAGGTCCGGGAACGGCTGGTGCGGCTCGGCGGCGTCGACGCGGGGATGGAGGAGGTCGCCCGGCAGCTCGCGCTCAGCCCGCGCACGCTGCGACGGCGGCTGTTCGAGGCCGGGACCGGCTACCGGGCGCTGCTGGACGAGGTCCGTCAGACCCTGGCGGAGGAAATGCTCGACACCGGCGCGCTCAGCGTGGAGGACGTCGCGCTGCGGCTGGGCTACGCCGAGGCGTCGAGCTTCATCTATGCGTTCAAACGCTGGAAGGGGATGACGCCGGCGGCGTACGCCCGGCGGAACGCGTTGCGAGCACGGCCGGGTAGGTGACCCGCAGCAGGTGCAGGATCGACTCGGTGAGGAAGACCCGCAGCTCTTCGCGGCCGAGCGTGCCCCGGATCAGCCATTCGCGTGACGCGGCCCGCAGCATCCCGCCGTACGAACGGATCATCGCGCGCAGTTCCTCGCGACCCTCGGTGACGTCGCTCATCAGCGCGGCCGCGAGGACCCGATCGGCGGCGATCTCGTCGGCCTCCCGCATGATCCGCTCGATCTCCGGATCGCGGCCCACCGCCTCCGGTCCGATCGCCGTCAGCCACGCCTGCTCGTTGCGCTCCACGACCTCGATCCAATGCCGGACGCTGATCGCGAGCCGCTCCTCGGCGGTCGTGTCGGGCAGGTTCTCGATCACCGGCGCCGGCACGATCATCATCTGCCGGACGACCTCCAGATACAGCTCCCGCTTGCCGCCGAAGTAGTGGTTGATCAGCGGCCTGGCCACCCCCGCGGCCTTCGCGATGTCCGAGGTCGAAACCGAGGCGTACGTGCCCGCGCCGAACAACCGCCGGGCCGCGGTCAGGATCTCGGCCCGCCGGGCGGCCGGTTCGAGGCGGCGCCGCCGGATCTCCGGATCGGTGCTCATGGGCCGAGCGTAACCGTTTCACGTGACCGCCTGCCGTTACGCATTCGGAACAACCCGCCGGTAACCCCAGGGGCCCTCGCGGCGACGTTGGGGGCGGGGGGACCGGGCGTTATGGGTAGGGACGAATGGCCAGTGCCGAACGCGAGCCGGTTTGCCGTACCGGCCGGTGGGTCAGTGTGCGGCTGCAGCATCGTGACGTCCGGATCCACGGTGAGAGCGGGTCGGAGTCCGTCTCGTACGCGGGGATCGTGATCACCAGCTTCGAGAACGGTGCCGAGGTCGGCGAACGCTGGATCCCGCTCGGGGTCGATCCGTCGGAGGCCGACGACGAACAGCTCATCCAGCAGTTGCGCGACGCGCTGATCTGGCAGGCGCGACGGCCGCCCAAGGCCGCGGGTGAGTAACGACCCGCGCCCTCACTGGGTCCGGAGGCCGTCGAAGGCGATCTTGCACACCGCGTCCGCCAGTTCCGTCCCGGCCGAGCCTCGCCGCGGCCGGTACCACTCGATGAGCGAGTTCACCATGCCGTACAGCAGCCGCGCGGTGACCGCGGGATCGATGTCGGGCCGCACGTCGCCTTCGGTTTCGGCCTGTTTCACCAGTTCCGTGACGAGCCGGTCGAATTCCCGCCGCCGCGCCAGCGCCGCGCGCTCGATCTTGGTGTTGCCACGCACCCGCAGCAGCAGCGTCACGAACGGCAGCTGCTCGACCAGCACGAGGACGCTGCCCCGCACCAGATGCTCCAGCTTCTCGATGGCCTTGCCCTCGAACGATTCCGTCTCGGCGGCGACGGCGAACAGGCCGTTCAGCGCGCGGTCGACGGCGAGCCGCAGGAGTTCCTCTTTGCTCGGCACATGGTGGTAAATCGCGGACTTCGTGATGCCGAGTTTGCGGGAGAGGTCTTCCATGCTGGTGCCGTCGTAGCCGCGTTCGTTGAACAGTTTGACCGCGACCTGCAGCAGCGACTCGAGGTCGTAGCCGGGGCGCCCCCGGCGGGCGGGGGTGCTCAACCGCGGTCCCGTTCGTCGAGTACGCGGCGCATCTTGCCCAGCGACCGTTCGAGGGTGTCCGGGTCGACGACCTCGACGCCGACGCTCACGCCGACCCCGTCCTTGACGCCGGCGATCAGCCGGGCGGCGGCCTCGGCGCGCTGCTCGGTGGTCGCGTCCGGACGCGCTTCGACGCGGACCGTCAGGTGGTCCATCCGGCCCTTAGTGGACCGGATCAGCTGGAAATGCGGCGCGAGCGCGGGGGTCACCAGCACGACTTCCTCGATCTGCGTGGGGAAGACGTTGACGCCACGCAGGATGATCATGTCATCGGTGCGCCCGGTCACCTTCTCCATCCGCCGGTACGCCGGCCGCGCGGTGCCTGGCAGCAGCCGGGTGAGGTCGCGCGTGCGGTAGCGGATGATCGGCAGCGCCTGTTTGGTGAGCGACGTGAACAGCAGTTCGCCCTCGGCGTCGGTGGGCTTCTCGGTGAACGGGTCGATCACCTCGGGGAAGAAGTGGTCCTCCCAGATGTGCAGGCCGTCCTTGGTCTCGACGCATTCCTGCGCGACACCGGGGCCCATCACCTCGGACAGGCCGTAGATGTCGACGGCGTCGATGCCGACGCGGTCCTCGATCTCCGCGCGCATTTGTTCGGTCCACGGCTCGGCGCCGAAGATGCCGACCTTCAGCGAACTCGTCCGCGGGTCGACGCCCTGCCGTTCGAACTCGTCGAGCAGCGTGAGCATGTACGACGGCGTGACCATGATGATCTCGGGTTCGAAGTCGGTGATGATCTGCACCTGGCGCGCGGTCATGCCGCCGGACGCCGGGATCACCGTGCAGCCGAGCTTTTCGGCGCCGTAATGTGCGCCGAGGCCGCCGGTGAACAGGCCGTATCCGTAGGCCACGTGGACCTTGTCGCCAGGACGCCCGCCCGCCGCGCGGATCGAGCGCGCCATCACCGTCGCCCAGGTGTCGATGTCTTCGGCCGTGTACCCGACGACGGTCGGTTTGCCGGTGGTCCCGCTGGACGCGTGGATGCGGCTGACCTGCGCTTCCGGCACGGCGAACATGCCGAACGGGTAGTTGTCGCGCAGGTCCTGTTTGGTGGTGAAGGGGAACTTCGCCAGGTCTTCGAGCGCCTTGCAGTCGTCCGGGTGAACGCCCGCCTCGTCGAACTTCCGGGTGTAGAACGGCACGTTGTCGTAGGCGTGCCGCAGCGTCCACCGGAGACGCTTCAGCTGCAGCGCCTGGAGTTCGTCGATGGTCAGGTTCTCGGCGTCGTCGCTGAAGCTCATCGTTGGGGTGCCTTCTGGATGGTGCGGCTGCGGCCGCGGAATTCGGCGACGACCTCCGGCCCGTCGGGGGTCTCCCGGTGCACGGTGACGTCGTAGATGCCGTTGCGGCCGTAGCGGGTCCGCTCGGTGGCGGTGGCGATGAGGTGGTCGCCGAGTTCGCCCGCGGCGACGAAGGAGATCTCCGCGCCGGAGGCGACGGTGACCGGGCCGTGGCTGTTGCAGGCGCAGGCGAACGTCGTGTCGGCCAGCAGGAAGACGTAGCCGCCGTGGGCGATGCCGTGCCCGTTGACCATCGTCTCGGTGATCCGCATGGTGGCGACGGCGTGCCCTTCGGCGGCCTCGACCAGCTCGATCCCCAGCGCGCTCGACGCCAGGTCGTCGGCGAACATCGCGTGCGCCGCGTTGGTCGTCATCACACCACCTGTTACTGACCGAATGGACGGTTGCTAAAGGGTGCCGCAAGTAAAGGCGCGCTTCCGGGTGGATGTCAAGGATCCGCCGCCGTCCGGGGGTTTGCAAGACCCCGGACGCGAGCTACAGTGAATTACTGAACGGACGGTCTGTTAATCACTCAAAGTATCCAGCCCACCATCGAAGGGTTCGGCCCCATGGCATTGCTGCGCAGCTACGTCTCCGGCGGATGGCACACGGCGGACAACGACGGCGTACCGCTGCACGACGCGTCGACCGGCGAGGAGGTCGCCCGGGTCTCGTCCGAGGGCATCGACTTCGCCGCCGCGCTGGAGTACGGCCGCCGCGTCGGCGGCCCCGCGCTGCGCGAGCTGACCTTCCACCAGCGCGCCGCCCTGCTGAAGGCACTGGCCTCCCACCTGCGTGAACACCGCGACGAGCTCTATGCGCTCTCGGCGCGCACCGGTGCGACCAAGACCGACTCGATGGTCGACATCGACGGCGGCATCGGCGTGCTGTTCGCCTACTCCAGCAAGGGCAAGCGCGAACTGCCGAACGACACCGTCTACGTCGACGGCAACGTCGAGCCGCTGAGCAAGGGCGGCACCTTCGTCGCCCAGCACATCGCCGTCCCGCTGCGCGGCGTCGCCGTCCAGATCAACGCCTTCAACTTCCCGGTCTGGGGCCCGCTGGAGAAGTTCGCGCCCGCGTTCCTCGCCGGGGTGCCGAGTCTCGTCAAGCCCGCCAGTCAGACCGCGTACCTCACCGCGCGGCTGGTCGAGATCATCATCGAGTCCGGCATCCTGCCCGAGGGCACGCTGCAGTTCGTCGCGGGCAGCGTCGGCGATCTGCTCGACCACGTCACCGCGCAGGACCTCGTCTCCTTCACCGGCTCCGCGTCGACGGCGCAGAAGCTGCGCGCGCACCCCGCGGTCGTACGCAACTCCGTCCGGTTCAACGCCGAGGCCGACTCGCTGAACCTGTCGATCCTTGGTCCGGACGCCAAGCCCGGCACCACCGAGTTCGACCTCTTCGTCAAGCAGCTGACCACCGAAATGACGGTCAAGGCAGGCCAGAAGTGCACCGCCATCCGCCGTGCCTTCGTCCCCGCCGACCTGCTGGACGACGTCGCCGAGGCCGCGAGCGCGCGGCTGGCGAAGGTCACCATCGGCAACCCCACCGCCGAAGGTGTCCGGATGGGCGCGCTCGCGAGCCTGGAGCAGCGTGAGGAGGTCCGGCGGTCGCTCAAGGCGCTGCTGGACGTCGGCACGGTCGTCTTCGGCGACCCGGAGCAGGTCGAGGTCGTCGGCGCGGACGCCGAGCGTGGCGCGTTCATCTCGCCGGTACTGCTGAAGGCCGACCCGGAGCGTTCCGAGCCGCACGAGGTCGAGGCGTTCGGCCCGGTGTCGACGCTGCTGCCGTACACCTCCACCGAACAGGTCATCGAGCTCGCCGCACGCGGCGGCGGCAGCCTCGTGGGTTCCGTGGTTTCCGCGGACCAGGAGTTCGTGCGCGAGGTCGTCCTCGGGGTCGCGCCGTTCCACGGCCGCCTGCTGGTGCTCGACGCCGACGACGCCAAGGAGTCCACCGGCCACGGTTCGCCGATGCCGCAGCTGGTGCACGGCGGTCCCGGCCGTGCCGGCGGTGGCGAGGAGATGGGCGGTATCCGCGGCGTGCTGCACCACATGCAGCGCACGGCCGTCCAGGGCAGCCCGAAGGTGCTCAGCACGGTCACCGGCCGCTGGGTCGCGGGCGCCCCGCGCACCGAAGGCGACGTCCACCCGTTCCGGAAGTCGTTGGCGGAGCTGAAGATAGGTGACTCCGTCGTCGCCGGACCGCGTGAGGTCCTGCAGTCCGACGTCGACCACTTCGCCGAGTTCACCGGCGACACCTTCTACGCCCACACCGATCCCGAAGCCGCGGCGGCGAACCCGCTGTTCGGCGGGATCGTGGCGCACGGGTACCTCGTGGTCTCGTTCGCCGCGGGCCTGTTCGTCTCGCCGGAGCCCGGTCCGGTGCTGGCCAACTACGGCCTGGAGAACCTGCGGTTCCTCACCCCGGTCAAGGTCGGCGACTCGCTGACCGTGACCCTGACCGCGAAGCAGATCACCCCGCGCATCGACCAGGAGTACGGCGAAGTCCGCTGGGACGCCGACGTCACCAACCAGGACGGTGACTCGGTCGCCAAGTACGACGTGCTCACCCTGGTCGCCAAGGAGCAGTCATGACGGCCACTCTGCCTCAGGAAGACCTCGAAAAGCACTTCGAAGCGACCATCGCGCGTGATCAGCGCATCGAGCCGCGCGACTGGGTGCCCGAGGGCTACCGCAAGACGATGATCCGGCAGATCGCGCAGCACGCGCATTCGGAGATCATCGGCATGCAGCCGGAGGGCAACTGGATCACCCGTGCGCCTTCGTTGCGGCGCAAGGCGATCCTGCTCGCGAAGGTGCAGGACGAGGCCGGGCACGGACTGTACCTGTACTCCGCGGCGGCCACGCTCGGCGCCGACCGCGCGGATCTGACCGACAAGCTGATCAACGGCAAGCAGAAGTATTCGTCGATCTTCAACTATCCGACGCTGACCTTCGCCGACGTCGGCGTGATCGGCTGGCTGGTCGACGGCGCGGCGATCTGCAACCAGGTTCCCTTGTGCCGCAGCTCGTACGGGCCGTACGCGCGCGCCATGATCCGCATCTGCAAGGAGGAGTCCTTCCATCAGCGGCAGGGTTTCGAGCTGCTGATGACGATGATGCGCGGCACGGACAAGCAGCGGGAAATGGTGCAGGAGGCGGTGAACCGCTGGTGGTGGCCGTCGCTGATGATGTTCGGCCCGCCGGACGCGGACTCGCCGAACACCGCGCAGTCGATGGCGTGGAAGGTCAAGCGGCACACCAACGACGAGCTGCGCCAGCGTTTTGTCGACATGTCCATCCCGCAGGCCGAGGCGCTGGGCGTCACCTTCCCGGACCCGGACCTCAAGTGGAACGCCGAGCGCGGGCACTACGACTTCGGCGCCGTCGACTGGGACGAGTTCAAGAACGTGTTGAAGGGCAACGGCCCCTGCAACGCCCAGCGCGTCGCGCACCGGCGGCGGGCCCAGGAAGACGGCGCGTGGGTGCGGGAAGCCGCCACGGCACACGCGGCAAAGAAGCTTGTCTCTGAAGAAGAAGGAGCCTCGGCATGAAGCACGACTGGCCGTTGTACGAGGTGTTCGTCCGGGGCAAGCGCGGCCTGAACCACGTGCACGTGGGTTCGCTGCACGCCGCCGACGACGACATGGCGCTGCACCACGCCCGGGATCTGTACACCCGCCGCAACGAGGGCGTGTCGATCTGGGTCGTGCGCGCGTCGGACATCACGGCGTCCTCGCCGGACGAGAAGGACCCGTTCTTCGCGCCCAGCGGCGACAAGGTGTACCGGCACCCGACGTTCTACGACATCCCCGACAACGTTCCGCACATCTGACATGAGCTTCGACAACGCCTACGAGGCGATCACCGAGGAGAACGACTCCCGCTGGGCCTTCGGCACCGGGTTCGAGGATCCGCTGTCCGGTGTGGACACCACGGTTCCGTCCGGTGTGGACGGTGCACGGCTCGCGGCCTACTGCCTGATGCTCGGCGACGACGCGCTGATCTTCTCGCACCGGCTGCAGGAGTGGTGCACGAACGCGCCCGAACTCGAGGACGAGGTCGCGATCGCGAACATCGCGCTCGACCTGCTCGGGCAGGCCCGGCTGTTGCTGGCGCGTGCGGGCAAGGCCGACGGCAGCGACCGCACCGAGGATTCGTACGCCTTCTTCCGGAGCGAGCTGGAGTACCGCAACGTCCGGCTCGCCGAACTCGACGGCGGGCACTTCGGGCATCTGATCGCGCGGCTGCTGGTGTTCTCGATCTGGCGGCTCGCTTTGTTGCAGCGGTTGCAGACCAGCGTGGACCCGGTGCTCGCGGCCATCGCGGACAAAGGTGTCAAGGAAGTCGCGTACCACCGCGACTACGCCGCCCAATGGGCCGTGCGCCTCGGCGACGGCACCGAGCTGTCGCACTCGCGGATGCAGGAGGGTCTGGACGCGGTCTGGCCGTACGTCGGCGAGCTGTTCACGGCGCACGAAGTCGAGTTCGTCGAGTCGCCGTCGCTGCGGCCGGAGTTCGACGCGATCCTGGACCAGGTGCTGGCCGTCGCGAAGCTGACCCGTCCCGAAATCGGCGCTCTCGCCGGGGTTTCCGGCCGGATGGGCCGTGACGGCGTGCACACCGAACGGATGGGCTTCCTGCTGGCGACCCTGCAGAGTGTCGCCAGGGAACACCCGGACGCGACATGGTGACCGCGTACGCCGTGGCGGCCACGGTCACCGATCCGGAACTGCCGATGCTCACCCTCGCCGACCTCGGCGTGCTGCGTGAAGTGTCCGAATCCGGCGGTCGGGTGGTCGTCGCGATCACCCCGACCTACACCGGCTGCCCGGCGATGGACACCATGCGCGACGACCTCGTGCACGCGCTCACCGGCGCGGGCTACGGCGAGGTCGAAGTCCGCACGGTGCTCCAGCCCGCCTGGTCCACGGACTGGATCACCGAGGACGGCAAGCGGAAGCTCGCCGAAGCGGGCATCGCGCCGCCGGGTGCCGCGCCGCGCCGGACCGGCCCGATCCCGCTGACGCTGAGCCCGGCGGTGTCGTCGGTCCGCTGCCCGCGCTGCGGCTCGGCGGACACCGAGGAGCAGTCCCGGTTCAGCGCGACGGCGTGCAAAGCGTTGCGCCGCTGCCGGTTCTGCCTCGAACCGTTCGAACACGTCAAGGAGATCTAGTGACAGCGACATCTCTTGTCACAGCGCAGCGCCGCACGGGTTTCCACACCCTCACGGTGTCCGACGTCCAGCGCCTGTGCGACGACGCCGTCGCGGTGACCTTCGACGTGCCCGAAAACCTCGCGGACACCTTTCGCTTCAAGCCCGGCCAGTCGCTGACCCTGCGCCGCCAGATCGGCGGCCGCGACGAGCGCCGTTCGTACTCGATCTGCGCGCCCGCCGGCGCGGCACCGCGCGTCGGTGTCCGCGAAGTTCCGGGCGGGCTGTTCTCGTCGTGGCTCGTGCACGACGTGAAGCCCGGCGACGAGATCGAAGTCGCGCCGCCGACCGGCAACTTCAGCCCCGATTTGGCGGCCGCCGGGCATCACGTGCTGATCGCGGCCGGATCCGGGATCACGCCGGTCCTGTCGATCGCGTCTTCGCTGCTCAGCGACTCCGACGCCACGGTGACCGTGCTCTACGGCAACCGCCGGACGGACACCGTCATGTTCGCCGACGACCTCGCGGACCTGAAAGACCGTCACCCCGCGCGGCTCGAACTCGTCCACGTGCTCTCCCGCGAGCCGCGCGAGGCCGAACTGTTCACCGGACGGCTCGACGTGGAGAAGCTGCGGCGCCTGTGCACCGTGCTGATCCCGGTCGAGGACGTCGCGCACTGGTGGCTGTGCGGGCCGTTCGACATGGTGACCGGGGCGCAGGAACTGCTGCGCTCGCTGGACGTCTCCGACGATCGTGTCCACCAGGAACTGTTCTATGTGGACACTCCGCCGGAGCCGGTGCACCACATCGATCCGGCCGTCGTGGGGGCGTCCAGCGAGGTCACGCTGGTCCTCGACGGCCGGTCGACGACGATGACGCTGCCGCGAAGCTCCTCCCTGCTCGACGGTGCGCAGAAGTACCGCCCGGACCTGCCGTTCGCCTGCAAGGGCGGCGTATGCGGCACCTGCCGGGCGAAGATCTGCGACGGCAAGGTGGACATGCGGCGCAACTTCGCCCTGGAGAAGGCCGAAGTCGACGCCGGTTTCGTGCTCACCTGCCAGTCGGTGCCGATCTCCGACGCGGTGACGGTCGACTTCGACGCCTGACCGCCCCGCGTTTCGTCCTCTGAATGCGGTAGTTGCACACGCAAGTACCGCATTCAGAGGACTAATTGCGGAGAGGTAGCCAGCGGGTGATGCCGATGTCGGCGAGGAACGGGCGGTCGTGGCTCGCCACGATCAGCGTGCCCCGGTAAGCCAGTAGCGCCTCGGTCAGGCGCCGCACGCTCGCCAGGTCGAGGTTGTTCGTCGGCTCGTCGAGCAATAGCAGGCGCGGCGTGGGCTCGGTCAGCAACAGGGTCGCCAGCGCCGCCCGGAAGCGTTCCCCGCCGGACAGCGACGCCACCTCGCGGTCGGCCGCCTTGCCGCGGAACAGGAACCGCGCCAGCCTCGCGCGGATCTCGTTGTCCGTGAGTGACGGCGCGACCAGCCGCACATTGTCCACAATGGATAGTGACTCGTCCAGCACGTCGATCCGCTGGGGGAGCAGCCTGGCCGGCACGAACAAGCCCACCTCGCCCGACTCCGGCGGGAGCTCGCCGGTGATCGTGCGGAGCAGGGTGGTCTTACCCGAACCGTTGGGGCCGACGAGCGCGATCCGCTCGGGCCCCATGACGTGCAGGTTCACCGCGGGGCCGAAGCGGGGCACGGCGTCGATCCGCAGCACGTCCGTTCCGCGCGGGACCGTGGTCTCCGGCAGCTCGACGCGGATCTCGGCGTCCTCGCGCAGCAGGCCTTCGGCGGCCTTCAGCGTCTCGACGGCGTTCTCCAGCCTGTCGGTGTGCAGATTCCGGTACTTGCCCGCGGCGATCTGCGCGTCCTCCTGACGTTTGCGCATCCGCACCTTGGGTTCGCGTTTCCGGTCCCACATCTGCTGGCCGTAGCGGGCGCGCCGGGCGAGTTTGATCCCGGCCTCGACCAGTTCCCGCTTCTGCCGTTTGACGTCCGACTCCGCCGCGCGCACGTGCCGCCGCGCGGCTTCCTGCGCGACCTCGACGGCGTGTTCGTAGTCGTCGAGATTGCCGCCGTACAAGGTGACCTCGCGGTCACGGACCTCCGCGATCCGATCGACCAGCCGCAGCAGCTCGCGGTCGTGCGAGACCACCACCAGGACGCCGCCCCAGCTCTCTACCTCGCGGTGCACGAGTTCGCGTGCCCGCAGGTCGAGATTGTTGGTCGGCTCGTCGAGCAGCAGCGCGGCGGGACGGCGCAGGAGCAGCGCGGCCAGCCCGAGCAGCGTGAGTTCGCCGCCGGACAGCTCACCCGCCCGCTGGTCCAAGCTGACGGCGTCGAGGCCGAGCCTGCCGAGGATCGCGTGAATGCGTTCCTCGACGTCCCAGTTGTCGCCGACGGTGGCGAAGTGCGCTTCGGCTGCGGAACCGCTCTCGACGGCCTTGATCGCCGCGCGGATCGCGGTGACACCCAGCAGGTCATCGACGCGGCGGCCCGTGTCGAGGACGAGGTTCTGGGGCAGGTACCCGAGTTCACCCGGTGCGGTGATCGAGCCTGTGGTGGCTCGCAGGTCGCCGGCGAGCAGCCTGAGCAGCGTGGACTTACCGGAACCGTTGGTGCCGACCAGGCCGGTGCGGCCGGCCCCGATCGTGAGCGAGAGCCGCTCGAATACCGGAACACCGTCCGGCCAGGTGAAGGTGACGTCGGAAAGCGTCAAGGAAGAAGACATGAGACTCCCTGCGAAGGAGGTGGATTAAGGGCGCAGGTTCGTCTCAGAAGATCACCGCGACAGGTTAGCCGACCGTTGGCTTCGGTGCGACCGATTTCTCCGGGGCGCGAACACGGTCGCGTGGTTTCGCGGTCGCTGGGTGGGTGGTGGGTTGCCGTTTTGTGGTGACGGAGTGGTCGGGATGGTGGGCTGGGCGGGTGAGGTTTCACCTCCGTCGGGTGGGGCGGGTTGCCGTTTGTGGTGACGGAGTGGTCGGGATGGTGGGCTGGCTCGGTGTGGCGTCACCGCCGCCGCGTGTGAGGCCGGTTGCCGTTTCGCGGCAACGGAATGGTCAGGCATGGTGGGTTGGGCGGGTGCGGCTTGGCCGTCGTCGTGTGGGTGGTGGGTTGCCGTTTTGTGGTGACGGAATGGCCAGGAATGGTGTGCTGGCCCGGCGTGGCGTCACCGCCGCGTGTGTGAGGCCGGTTGCCGTTTCGCGGCAACGGAATGGTCAGGCATGGTGGGTTGGGCGGGTGCGGCTTGGCCGTCGTCGTGTGGGTGGTGGGTTGCC
>NZ_JBIUAQ010000003.1:212943-280081 GCF_044547565.1 Amycolatopsis sp. NPDC052450
CCGTTTTGTGGCGACGGAGTGGTCGGAGATGGTGTGCTGGCCCGGCGAGGCGTCACCGCGGCCGGGTAGGAGGCCGGTTGCCGTTTCGCGGCAACCGGGTCAGAACGGTGGTTTCTCGGTACGGGGTGTGTGCAGAGGCGGAGGCGTGCTGTCGTAGGTCTGGCCGGTCGGTGTGGTGATCGTCAGGGTTCCGTCCGGTGCCAGCCGGTAGATCCACCCGGGTTCGTCCTTGAGCCGATGGTCGCGGCGGCAGAAGTCGATGAGGTCGCCGACGTCGGTGTTTCCCTGGAACTGCCACGGGATGGAGTGGTCGAGATCGCAAGCCTGAGCGGGCCGGTGGCACCCTGGTCTTCGGCATTCGCGGTCGCGGACCCGGACGAACTCGTCAAGGCCGGCCGTCGGGCGATACCGGTCCCGGCCGAGATCTGTGACCTGACCGGACAGCGGGTCCGTGATGATCCGCCGCAGCACCGTATTGGGTCCGCTCGCGATGTGGCGCGCCAGTGACGCCGGGATGTGGCCGTGCCCGGCCATTTCCGCCGGGTCGTCGTTGAGACCGAGGTAGGTGAAGAGGTCCATATAAAGGAAGACTTCGGCGCGTTCACTTTTCCCGCCGCTGCCGCTCAACAGGAGGTCGAGGGCGACGTCGGCGCGAAGCTGGTCCAGAGTGCGGGTCTCGTCGCCGGTCTTGAGCGCGCGGGCCTCCCGGTTGATCCGGTTGTAGGCGGCGGTGACCTTCTCCACCGGGCCGTCCTCGATCTCCAGCGAGGCCACCCCAGCCTCACCCTGACTCACCACGAGCCGGCGGCCTTCGCGGGCCTGCTCGCAGCGCTTGTCCGCGCCCTCACGATCCACAGTCGTGGCCGCGTGGTTCGCCGCTTTGCGGATCTGGTCGGCATTCTTGCCGGGCAATCGGTCTTCCAGCAAGGCGTCGGCGGCGCGCGCGTGCTCGTCGGACAGCCACGCTGTGGCCGTCACGACTTTCATCGCGCCGAACCCGTCCACTTGGCCCTTGTCCATCAAACCCAGGGTTCGGGGCAGCCTGGTGGTCAACGCCTCGGCAGCGGCGACCAGCCCGGCCGCGTACTTGTCGCCCACCGACAGGGCGAACGCGACTTCCTGAGTGACGCTATTCGCGCCTTCGCGATGCCGGTTCAGCTGGGACAGGGCACGGTAACGGATCGCTTCCAGCCGGGCGATGCCCGCCGACGCCGCTTTCGCGAGGGTGACGGATTCGTTGTCGTCCAACGAATCCGCGGCCGTATTGATGCCGTTCAGGTTCTTGGGGTCGGTGATTTCCTCGAGTAGCGCCACAGCGGTGGCTCGGTATGTGTCCACCCGATGAACCTACAACTCCCCACCGACAGTTCTGGATCATGCGGCTGCCGCCACTGTCGCCGATAATCGGTAATGTCATTCGTGGCAAGGGAAATCTGGGATATGCGCGTTCGCTCGTTAGTGGTAAGCAGTGCGCAGACGGGATTTCTTGAGCGCTGTTCTCGGGATCGGGGCTTCTTGTATTGCCGGGTGATGGTCGCCGGTGTGTCGACCGTTGTCGCGCTGTGTGAGTGCTCCCTGGCTTGTGCGAGAGGTCGTTGCCGTTTTGCGGTAACGGCACCGATGTGTTGTCTTCGGTCACGCGACTTTGGAGCGTTTCAAGGATCCCGCAGGCAGTCGTTGCCGAATTCCGGCAACGGAGGCCCTGGCACCAGCCCACAAGCCCCACCGCTCCGAGCCACGGTCTGTCACCTCGGCGACCCGCGACCGGCCGGGGCATACTGGCGGACGTGACCGAACGCCCTCATGTCCTCCTGTCCGCCGCGGTCTCCCTGGACGGCTACCTCGACGACGCGACCGACACCCGGCTGGTGCTGTCCAACGACGAGGACTGGGCCAGGGTGGACGGTCTGCGCGCGGCGTCGGACGCGATCCTCGTCGGCGCGAACACGGTCCGCGCGGACAATCCTCGGCTGCTGGTCCGCTCTTCGGAGCTCGTCGCGAAAAGGGTCGCGGAAGGACGACCGGAGCAGCCGGTCAAGGTCACCCTCACGCGGAGTGGGTCACTCGATCCGGCGGCACAGTTCTTCACCGTCGGTGATGCGGAGAAACTCGTCTACGCCCCGCCCGGCGTCGTCACGGGAGTGAAGGCGACCGTCGTCGAACTGTCCAGCCTACGCGAAATGCTGGCGGATCTCTTCGCGCGCGGGGTGCGGCGGCTGATGGTCGAAGGCGGGGGCGCGATCCACACCCAGTTCCTCACCGAGGGCCTGGTCGACGAACTGCACCTGGCCATCGCGCCGTTCTTCGTCGGTGACCCGCGGGCGCCGCGCTTCGCCGGTGAAGGCGCTTTTCCGCGTGGGCTGACGCTGACCAGCACGACGAGGCTGGGTGACATCGCCGTACTGGAGTACCACGCGACGCCGGAACCGTCCGAAGTGGACATATTACGGCTGCGCGAGGCCATCGCTCTGGCCGAGAACTGCCCGCCGCGCACGTTCCGCGTCGGCGCCGTCATCACCGCCGCCGACGGCGAAGTGATTTCCACCGGTTACTCGGGCGACGGCGATTCCGCCAACCACGCGGAAGAAGCCGCCCTCGCCAAGCTCGAACCGGGAGATCCGAGACTGGCGGAGGCGACGATGTACACGTCGCTGGAGCCGTGCAGCTCGCGGACGTCACATCCGCGAAGCTGCACCCAGCTCATCCTCGACGCCGGCATTCCTCGCGTCGTTTTCGCCTGGCGCGAGCCGTCGGTGTTCGTCGACTGCGTCGGCGCCGAAACGCTGGAGGCGGCCGGACGCCGGGTGATCGAGGTATCCGCCCTCGCCGCCGACGTCCGCCGCGCGAACACCCACATTCCGGGTGTCCACCTCTGATCTACTTGCAGGCGTCGCAGCAGCCGCAGCCCAGACCCGTGCACGCCGAGCAGCAACCGTGGCGAAGCACGACCTTCAACAGACGCTTGATCATCGCTGTCCTCCCGATCATTGACGTCCCACCGCCCTTGTCACGCTAAGTTCTGCGCATAGGACAGTGGTACCGCCGGGAGTGCCATGGCGCTGCTCCAGCGGGTGACGTCAGGACTCGAGGTCGCCCTCCAGTGAGAGGTAGACCTCGCGCAGCTGAGCCAAAAGATCGGCGTCCGGCTCCGCCCAGAGCCCACGGTCGGCCGCCTCGTTCAGCCGTTCGATGATGCCGCGCAACGCCCACGGGTTGGCCTGGCGCAGGAACTCCTGGTTGACCTCGTCGAGCACGTAGGACTCGGTGAGCTTCTCGTACATCCAGTCGCCGACCACTCCGGCCGTGGCGTCGAAACCGAAGAGGTAGTCGACGGTCGCGGCCAGTTCGAAAGCTCCCTTGTAGCCGTGCTTGCGCATCGCCGCCAGCCAGCGCGGGTTGACCACGCGGGCACGGAAGACGCGGGCGGTCTCCTCGCCGAGGGTGCGCGTGCGGACCGCGTCCGGGGTGGTGCTGTCGCCGACGTAGGACGCGGGCGCGGTGCCGGTGAGCGCGCGGACCGTCGCGATCATCCCGCCGTGGTACTGGAAGTAGTCGTCGGAGTCGGCGATGTCGTGTTCGCGGGTGTCGGTGTTCTTGGCCGCGACCACGATCCGCTTGTACGAGTTCTCCATGTCCTCGCGCGCGGGCCTGCCGTCGAGGTCGCGGCCGTAGGCGAAACCACCCCAGACCGCGTAGACCTCGGCGAGATCCTTGTCGTCGCGCCAGTTCCCGGAATCCATCAGCGGCAGCAGGCCCGCGCCGTACGCGCCGGGCTTGGAACCGAAGATCCTCGTGGTGGCACGGCGTTCGTCACCGTGCGCGGCCAGATCCGCGCGGGTGTGGGCGCGGACGAAGTTCTGCTCGTCCGGTTCGTCGAGGTTCGCCACCAGGCGGACGGCGTCGTCCATCAGGGTGATCACATGCGGGAAGGCGTCGCGGAAGAAACCACTGATCCGCACGGTGACGTCGATCCGCGGGCGGCCGAGTTCGGCGAGCGGGATGGCCTCGATCCCGGTGACCCGCCGGGAGGCCTCGTCCCAGACCGGCTGGACACCCAGCAGGGCAAGGACTTCCGCCGCGTCGTCGCCCGACGTGCGCATGGCCGACGTGCCCCACACCGAGAGACCGACCGAACGCGGCCAGTCGCCCGTGTCCTCCTTGTAGCGGCGGAGAAGCGAGTCGGCGAGCGCCTGCCCGGTCTCCCAGGCGAGACGGCTCGGAATGGCCTTCGGGTCGACCGTGTAGAAGTTGCGGCCGGTCGGCAGCACGTTGATCAGGCCGCGCAGGGGGGAACCGCTGGGCCCGGCCGGGATGTAGCCACCGTCGAGCGCGTGCAGCACGGCGTCGATCTCGGCGCCGGTGCCCGCGAGCCGCGGCACGATCTCGGTGGCGGCGAAGGTCAGTACGCGGGCGACCTCCTGGTGTTCCGGTACGTCGGCGACGACCTCCGCGACCGCGCTGGGGGACCAGTCCCTGGCTTCCATCGCCACGACGAGCGACCGGGCTTTCTGCTCGATGGCGTCCACTTCGGACAGTGGAGCGTCGCTGTTCTCCTTGAGCCCCAACGCGGAACGCAGACCGGGAACGGCGCCCTGTTTGCCGCCCCACATCTGCTGGGCACGCAGCATCGCGAGCACGAGGTTGATCCGCGCCTCGCCTTCCGGTGCGGCGCCGAGGATGTGCAGGCCGTCGCGGATCTGCGCGTCCTTGACCTCGCACAGCCAGCCGTCGATGTGCAGCAGGAAGTCGTCGAACTCGGCGTCGTGCGGACGTTCCTCGACACCGAGGTCGTGATCCAGTTTCGCGGCCTGGATCAGCGTCCAGATCTGCGCGCGGACCGCGGGCAGCTTCGCCGGGTCCATCGCGGCGATGTTGGCGTGCTCGTCGAGAAGCTGCTCCAGGCGGGCCATGTCGCCGTAGCTTTCGGCGCGAGCCATCGGCGGGATCAGGTGGTCGACGATCGTGGCGTGCGCACGCCGTTTCGCCTGCGCGCCCTCGCCCGGGTCGTTGATCAGGAACGGGTAGATCAGCGGCAGGTTGCCCAGGACGGCGTCCGGCGCGCAGGAGTCCGACAGCCCCGCGGTCTTGCCGGGAAGCCATTCCAGCGAACCGTGTTTGCCGAGGTGGACGACGGCGTGCGCGCCGAACTCCTCTTCCAGCCAGCGGTACGCGGCCAGGTAGTGGTGGCTCGGCGGGAGGTCCGGGTTGTGATAGATCGCCACCGGGTTCTCGCCGAAACCGCGCGGCGGCTGGATCATCAGGATGACGTTGCCGGACTGCAGGGACGCCAGCACGATGTCGCCGTTGTCGACGTAGAGCTCACCGGGCGCGGGGCCCCAATGCTCTTCCATGCCCTCGCGCAGTTCCGCGGGCAGCTCGGCGAACCACGCGCGGTACTTGTCGGCCGGGACGCGGATCGGGTTGCCGGACAGCTGTTCCTCGGTGAGCCACTCCGGATCCTGGCCGCCCGCGGCGATGAGCGCGTGGATCAGCGCGTCACCGTCGGGCTGGTCGGTGCCGGTGGGCTCGACGCCGGGGAACGGGTCCTCGCCGAGGTCGTAGCCGCGCTCGCGCATACGGCGCAGCAGCTCGATCGCCGACGCGGGCGTGTCGAGGCCGACGGCGTTGCCGACGCGCGAGTGCTTCGTCGGGTACGCGGACAGCATCAGCGCGATCTTGCGCTCCGGAGGCGGCGTATGCCGCAAACGGGCGTGCGCCAGCGCGATCTTCGCGACGCGGGACGCGCGCTCGGCGTCCGGCACGTACTTCGGGAGGCCGTCGTCGTCGATCTCCTTGAACGAGAACGGGACGGTGATGAGGCGGCCGTCGAACTCGGGGACGGCCATCTGGTTGCCCGCGTCGAGCGGGGAGAGGCCGTCGTCGTTCGCGGACCACGTCTCGCGATCGCTGGTGAGGCAGAGGGCCTGGAGGATCGGGATGTCCAGCGCGGCCATCTCGGCGACGTCCCACGCCTCGTCGTCCCCGCCGGCACCGACCTCGGACGGCTTGGTGCCGCCGGCGGCCAGCACGGTGACCAGGAGCGCGTCGGCCTTGGCCAGCTCGGCCATCATCTCCGGCTCGCGGGTGCGCAGGGACGCGCAGTGGATCGGGAGCGCGCGGCCCCCGGCGTCCTCGACGGCGTCGGACAGGGCGTGGACGAACTCGGTGTTGCCGGACAGGTGATGCGCCCGGTAGTAGAGGATCGCGATGACCGGACCCTCGGTGGTCTTGGGCGTGCGCTCGAGGACACCCCAGAGCGGCTGCACCGCGGGCGGCTCGAAGCCGTCACCCGTCAGAAGGAGTGTGTCGCTCAGGAAGCGGTGCAGCTGGGTGAGGTTCTCCGGCCCGCCCTGCGCGAGGTACGCGTGCGCCTCCGCCGCCGTGCCCGCCGGGACCGTGGACAGCTTCATGAGCTGCGCGTCCGGTGTCTGCTCGCCACCGAGGACCACCACGTGCGCGCCGCTCGCGCGGACCGTGTCGAGCCCCTCCTGCCAGCTGCGTTCGGAACCGAGGATCCGGACGACGACGATCGGGGCGCCTTCGAGCAGGGCAGGCAGCTCCGCCAGGTCGAGCCGGGCGGGGTTCGCCAGCCGGTACTCGGCCTCGCTGGAACGGGCGCTGAGCAGGTCGGTGTCCGAAGTGGACAGAAGCAGGATCACAGCAGTCCTCACTCGGGGTGTCCGCGCCCCGGGTCGTGCGGTCGCGCCGGCCGGAGTTCCTGGCTTCCCCGCCTTGCTCAGGCGGGGTGACAGTGGCGGGACCGCCCCGGACTCTCACCGGGTTCCTCCACCTGCCGACGCGTGGGTTCGGACTTCACTCTCCGGTGCGGTCCGGCGGGAGTCAAGGTGATGTGCAGCCGGAGTCGGAGTCGTCACCCCAGCGAGGAGATGATCTGCTCACGGTGATCGGCTTGTGGTCAGCGGCAGCGCAGTCACGCGCTTCCGTCGAAGTCCCTGAGGGCCTGCTCTCGCAGCGAAACGACTGCTTCGGCGAGGTCCACCGGATCCACGGTCGCGGCCCAGTCCCGGATGAGCTCGGACCGTCGGCGAACGACCTGTTTCTCCTCGTCGCGGATGATGGCCGCCTGAGCGAACTCCTGGGCGTCGACGGCCGCTGCCTTGCGTCGCCGATATTCGACGATCTGCGAAGTCAGCAGGTCGATCTCGGCGGGCGGTTCGGTGGGGCCGCGTACCGGGAGGCTGCCCCAGACGGCGTTCTCGTCGAGGACGGGAGCCCAGATCCGGGCGTAAGCCTCCCGTATCCGTTCCTCCGTCACACCGTGTTCGCCCAGCACGCGGGCCGGCCCGCCGTCGGCCGACAGCAGTCCGGTGACCAGCTCCACCCAACCGGAAGACCGCAGCACTTCGCGGACTTCGGCGGTGACGGGATGGCCATCCACGGTCTCGACGGCAGGCGACGCATCCGCGTGAGCCGCTTTCTCCAGTTGCCACACGAGGACGTCACGGGAAATCCCCAACGCGCCGGGCAGGGCGTACCCGACGCCGTCGTCGAGGAGGGCGAGCAGCAGTTCCTCGCCGCCGATTCGGTCGTGTCCCAGCCGGACGGCGTGGGCGTGCGCCCGCTCCAGCATGCTCACGCGGAGCGCTCCGACGAAGAGTCACCGATCCGCGGGAAGGGCGCGGTGGAGAAGATGATCTCCACCGCGACCTCGAAGAACTCCGCGATCCGCAACGCGAGGTAGAGGCTCGGGCTGTACTCGCCGCGTTCGAGGTAGCCGATGGTCTGGTAGTGCACGCCCAGCGCATCGGCGAGCTCGCGGCGGGAGATGCCCCGTTCCGCCCGTAACATCGCGATCCGGTTGTAAACGACCTCGCTCATGAACTAGCCAATTCGCTGCATCGCCTTTTCCCGTCGTGCCGCCACCGAGGACCCGGACTCGCGCCGCGCCATGCGCCGCAGGACGACCGGGGCCAGCACCAATCCGATCACGGCCCACGCGGTCAGCACGCCGAGGGTCTCCCATGGGCGCCACGACTGTCCGATCTCGATGATCACCGTCGAGTCCGGCAGCAGTGCCGACCGCATGCCGAGGCCGAGCCAGTACATCGGGAACACCTGCGCGATGTACTGCAACCATTCCGGCAGCGCGGTGATGGGGTAGAAGATCCCGGAGATCGCCCCGAGTCCCAGCACCGGCAGCATGATCAAGCCGATGCTGCGGGCATTGCTGGTCAGTGAGCCGAAGACGGCGCCGATCGGCATGGTCGCGACCAGGCCGATCACCAGGACCCACAGCAGGCTCAGCCACGACGACCAGCCGCCCGGCGCGATGCCGTCGAACAGGAACAGGCTGGGGATCAGCACCAGGAGTATCCCGATGACGGTGCCGAAGGAGACCGACACGACCTTGCCGACCAGGTAGCCGATCATGCCGTTCGGCGTGGCCTTGGCCCGCAGGAGGGTTCCGTCCTCGCGTTCGACCGCCAGGACGCCCGCCATCCCGAGCATGCCGCTGAACACGATCGACGCGCCCAGCACGCTCGGCACGGTGGCGGCGCCCAGTGAGAAGTCCGTCCCGGGGAGTTTCGAGTCCCGCATGAAGAACATGACGATCACGAAGATGACCGGGAACATGAAGATGTTGAACAGGTCTTCGCGGTTGGTCAGGGTCTGGCGGGTTTCGAGCCAGCCCCGGGTCATACCGAGCCGGACGCTGTGCTGGATCGCGTTCATGGCGCGCTCACCTCCACGAGCGGGGATTCCGCCTGGCGGACCAGGGTCATGTACGTGTCTTCGAGCGACGCCCGCCGGACCTCCAGGTCGGCGATGGCGTCCCCGTGCTGTTTGAACAGTTCGTGCACGTACTTCGTCGATTCGGTGGTCGAGTGCACGAACCGCTGGCCGTCCAGTGTCCAGCGCACCTCGGCCTCGCCGGCGATCTGCCTGCTCAGCGCGTCGGCCGAACCGTCGGCGACGATGCGGCCGTGGTTCAGGATCAGGATCCGGTCGGCCAGCTTCTCGGCCTCGTCGAGGTCGTGGGTGGTCAGCAGGATCGTCGTGTCGTCGTCATCGGTCAGCCGGTGCACGAGTTCGTGGAACTCGCGTCGTGCCTCCGGGTCCAGTCCGGCGGTCGGCTCGTCGAGGAACAGCAGTTCCGGACGGCCGACGATGCCGATCGCGACGTCGAGACGGCGCCGTTGTCCCCCCGAGAGCATCCGGACCCTCTTGTCCGCGTGCTCGGTCAGGCCGACCGCGGCGATCAGTTCGTCCGGATCCCACGGCCGCTTGATGCGGTCCGTGGAGTACGGCGCGTAGTAGCCGCCGAGGTGCTCCAGTAGTTCGCGCACCCGCCATTTCGCGTGGTCGCGCCAGGCCTGGAGGACGACCCCCAGCCGCGCCCTCCAGTTCTCGTCCGCATGTGCCGGGTCGGTGCCCAGCACACTGACCTCGCCTTCCGAGCGCATCCGGAAGCCTTCGAGGATCTCGATCGTCGTGGTCTTGCCCGCCCCGTTCGGGCCGAGCAGGCAGATCACCTCGCCACGGTGCGCGGTGAAGTCCACGCCGTGGAGGACGTCGTTCGTCCCGTAGCGCATCCGAAGATCTTTGACGGAGATCATCACGTCGTGTGGATCTCTCATTGGTCACCCCCATCTCAGTGCTGCGATCGAATGTAGCATACCTACTACATATGATCTGAGACATACTCCCACCCGAAACGGCCATCTACAGTGAGCGCATGTCCGCGAGCGCACGTGTCCGAGCCGACGCGTGCCCTGGTGTTTTCGCCACGCACGACGCCGCCGACGGTCCGCTCGCCCGTATCCGGCTGCCCGGCGGCGCGATAACGCGGGCCCAGTTCGGGGCGCTCGCGGACGCCGCGGACGACCTCGGCGACGGCGCCCTGCACCTGACCTCTCGCGGCAACGTGCAGCTGCGCGGCGTCACCCGTCCCGGTCTCGCGAGCAGACTCGTCGCGGCCGGGCTCCTGCCCTCGCCATCGCACGAACGCGTCCGCAACATCCTCGCCTCGCCGGTGAGCGACGTCGCCCAGGAACTCGCCGCCGCTCTCGACAAGGCCCTGTGCGCCGTCCCCGAGCTGGCCGGACTCCCGGGACGTTTCCTTTTCGCCTTCGACGGCGGCCAAGGTGACGTCGCCGGAGAAGGCGCCGACGTCTGCTGGCGCGACGGCGCGGTGCTGCTCGCCGGCGAAGACACCGGTCTGCGCGTCCCCGCCGAGCACGCCGTCGAAGCGTTGCTCTCGGTTGCCGGCGCGTTTCTTCGAACGAGGGGAACCGCTTGGCGGGTCGGCGAACTGCCCGACACGGGGCCGCTGCTCGAAGGCGTACCAGGCAAAACCGGGGAGCCGCGGAGGTTCGCGGTGAATCCCGGCCTCCCCATCGGACCGATCGGCGAAGCGATCGTGGTCGCCCCTGTCTTCGGAAGGCTGACCTCGGCTCAGGCTCGGGCGATCGCGAAGGCCGGGGACGCCGTGGTCACCCCATGGCGGTCGATCCTGGTCCGCGGCGCGCTCGAAGCGGGCACCGGGCTGGTCGCCGATCCGGGCGCGCCGTCGCTCGGGGTCAGTGCCTGCATCGGACGACCGGGTTGCGCGAAGTCGCTCGCCGACGTCCGGGCCGACGCGGCGAAGGTCGGCAGGACGCCGAGGGTTCATTTCGCCGGCTGTGAACGGCGATGCGGGAAGCCCGCTCGCGAGCACGTCGACGTGCTCGCGACGGGGGACGGTTATCTGGTCGACGGGGCGTTCGTCCCGGTCGGCGAGCTGGCGGAGACGTTGGCGACGAAGGACAGTGCCGAATTGAAGGGGCAGCAGTGATCGACTACATCCGGGACGGGGCCGAGATCTACCGGCATTCGTTCGCCACCATCCGTGAGGAGGCGGATCTCGCGATCCTGCCCGGCGACGTCGCGGTGCTGGCCGTGCGGATGATCCACGCCTGCGGAATGGTCGACCTGGTCGACGACCTCCGTTACAGCCTGGACGTGGTGGAGTCCGGCCGCGCCGCGCTCGAAGCGGGCGCGCCGATCCTGTGCGACGCGAACATGATCGCCTCCGGGGTGACCCGCAAACGTTTGCCTGCGGCCAACGAGGTGCTGTGCACGCTGTCCGACCCGAAGGTGCCGGGGCTGGCGGAGCGGATGGGCACCACCCGGTCCGCGGCCGCGCTGGAGCTGTGGCGAGACAAGCTGCCCGGTTCCGTGGTGGCGATCGGCAACGCGCCCACCGCGTTGTTCCGGCTGCTGGAACTGCTCGACGAGGGGGTCGGTGCCCCGGCGGCGATCATCGGGGTCCCGGTGGGCTTCATCGGGGCCGCCGAGTCCAAAGTGGAGCTCGTGAAGCGGGCACCCGCGCCGTATCTGGTGGTGCACGGACGTCGCGGCGGCAGCGCGATGGCCGTGGCCGCGATCAACGCGATGGCGAGTGAGGTCGAATGAGCGGGCTCGGGAAACTCTGGGGTGTCGGGCTCGGGCCCGGTGACCCGGAACTGATGACGGTCAAGGCCGCGCGGCTGATCGGCGAGGCCGACGTCATCGCCTATCACAGCGCGCGGCACGGCCGGAGCATCGCGCGTTCGGTCGCCGAACCGTATCTGCGGGACGGTCAGGTCGAGGAGAAGCTGGTCTACCCGGTCACCACCGAGACCACCGACCACCCCGGCGGCTACGAAGGCGCCATCGCCGACTTCTACGAGCTGAGCGCGAAACGGCTCGCCGAACACCTCGACGCCGGCCGCGACGTCGTCGTGCTCTGCGAAGGCGACCCGTTCTTCTACGGCTCCTACATGTACATGCACGAGCGGCTCGCCGACCGCTACGAGGCGACCGTGGTGCCCGGCGTGACGTCGGTCAGCGCGGCGTCGTCGGTGCTCGGCCGCCCATTGGTGCAGCGCGACGAGGTCCTCACCATCCTGCCCGGCACGTTGCCCGCGCCGGAACTCGCGCGGCGACTGGCCGACACGCAGGCCGCGGCGGTGCTGAAACTCGGCCGCACGTTCGGCAACGTCCGCGAGGCGCTGGCCGAAGCCGGGAAACTGGACGATGCCTTCTACATCGAACGGGCGACCTGGCAGGCGCAGCGCGTCGAGCCGTTCGCCGACGTCGACCCGGAGTCGGTGCCGTACTTCTCGCTGGCGTTGCTGCCCAGCCCCGCCTACGCCTCCCGGCTCGCCGACGAACCGGAAGTCCCCCGGGAGCGGGAAACGCACACCGGCGGTGAAGTCGTGGTCGTCGGCCTCGGCCCGGCGGGCCCCGGCTGGCTGACCCCCGAGGCGACCGAGGCACTGGCCGCGGCGGAGCACATCGTCGGCTACGGCCCGTACGTCGCGCGGGTGCCGCAGCGCGCGGGCCAGCAGCGGCACGCGTCGGGCAACCGCGTCGAGGCCGAACGTGCCGTCGAAGCGCTGGAGCTGGCCGCGAACGGCGCCAAGGTCGCCGTCGTCTCGTCGGGTGATCCCGGTGTGTTCGCGATGGCGTCGGCGGTGCTGGAGCAGGTCGCCGCCGGGCACGGCAAGGGTTCGCGGGTGCGGATCGTGCCGGGGGTGACCGCCGCGCAGGCGGCGGCGTCCCGGGTCGGCGCGCCGCTGGGCCACGACTACTGCGTGCTTTCGCTGTCCGACCGGCTCAAGCCGTGGGAGATCATCGAACGACGGCTCGACGCGGCGGGCGCGGCGGATCTGGTGCTCGCGTTGTACAACCCGGCGTCGCGCACGCGGACCACGCAGCTCGCGCAGGCCCGCGAAGTCCTGCTCCGGCACCGCGCGCCGGAGACCCCGGTCGTCGTCGCCCGTGACGTCGGCGGGCCCGAGGAGGACATCCGCGTGGTCACCCTCGGCACCCTGGAGCCGTCGGAAGTGGACATGCGCTGCCTGCTGATCGTGGGTTCGTCGAAGACCCGCGCCGAGAACGGCGTCGTCTGGACGCCGCGCACCTACGAATAACGGCCCAACCCGGCGTTGCGCGCCTGGGTGAGCAGGACTTCGCGGTCGTCCGTGCCGACCTTGGCGTGGACGGCCGAGAGGACGTTGCGGACGGTTTTGGGCGCGAGCCCCAGCCGCCGCGCGACGGCCGGGATCCCCAGCCCGCCTGCCAGCAGGTCGAGCACCTCGTGTTCGCGTGCGGTCAGCTGCGGGAAGACCTGGATCGGCCGCGACGCGTTCAGCAGACCGTAAAGCCGGTTCGCGGCGTGCTCGCCGAAGACGACGGCACCCGCCGCGACCCCGTGGATGGCGCGGACCAGGTCTTCGGGTCCCGCCGTCCTGGCCAGGACGCCGCGGGCACCCGCGCGGATCGCGGCGACCCACGTCTCGTTGTCGCCGGGCGGGGTCAGCACGAGCACGGCGGTGCCCGGGAAGCGCGACGACACTTCGCGTGTCACGGTGAGCCCGTCGAGTGAAGGGGGCCGGACGAGCAGGACGAGGACGTCCGGACGCAGGGCGGTCGCGTGCGAAATCGCTTCGCGTTCGTCGGGGGAGTGGGCGACGACGTCCAGCTCTGGGGACATCGGCGGCTCGGGGACACCCGCGAAGACGACGGTCACCACTGGGGTTCGAATCGGCACGTCTCGGTTGTAACGCAGAACTTTTGTACAGTGTCCGGCCGTTTTCGGTGAACAATGTCCATTCGATAACGCTTCGACGATCCGGGGGGCCTGGTGCCGAGACGCGAGCGCCCGCTGGGGCCGGGCGACGACGTCGTCGTGAGCTTCGCGGCGGATCTTCGCCTGCTTCGCGAGAAGGCCGGCGGGCCGACGTATCGCGAACTTTCCTCGCGCGCGGGCTACTCGGCGGCCGCGCTCTCGGAAGCCGCGGGCGGGCGGAAACTACCGGGGCTCGCGGTGACGACCGCGTACGTCACCGCGTGCGGCGGTGACGTCCCGGCCTGGGAGGAACGCTGGCGCGCGGTCGCCGCCGGGCTCGCGGCGACCTCCGGGGACCGTGACGACAGCGAACTCCCGTATCTCGGGCTGGCCGCGTTCCAGACGGCCGACGCCGCCCGCTTCTTCGGCCGTGAGCGCCTGGTCGGCGAGCTGACCGGCAAGCTCGCGGAACGGCGGCTCGTCGGCGTCTTCGGCGCTTCGGGTTCGGGGAAGTCGTCCGTCCTGCGAGCCGGATTGGCGGCGGCGAGTGAACGCCCGGTCGTCATCCGGACGCCGGGAGCGCATCCACTCGCGGAGGAGCTCGACGCCGGGGGACGGCTGCTGATCGTCGACCAGTTCGAAGAGGTCTACACCCTCTGCCGGGACCAGGACGAACGCGAGAAGTTCGTCGACGCGCTGCTCGCGCTCGCCCGCGACGAGCACGGGACGCGGGTCGTCCTCGGTGTCCGCGCGGACTTCTACGGTCACCTCTGCCGTCACGCCGGTCTGGTCGAGGCGCTCACCGACGCGCAGGTGATGGTCGGCCCGATGACCGCCGACGAACTCCGCACCGCGATCGTCGAACCCGCCGTCCGCGCGGGCTGCCGGGTCGAAGCGGCGCTGGTCACCACGCTCGTCGCCGACGCCACCGGCCAGCCCGCGATGCTCCCGCTGGTCTCGCACGCGCTCCTGGAGACCTGGCGGCGGCGCCAGGGGATCACGCTGACCAGCTCGGCGTACGAGTCGGCCGGCGGGATCCTCGACGCGATCGCGCGGACCGCGGAGTCGGTCTACACGGATCTGAGGCCGGATCGGCGAAGCGTCGTACGGCAGATCTTCCTGCGGCTGACCGCGCTCGGCGAAGGCACCGAAGACACGAAGCGGCGTCTCAACCGGCGCGAACTCGACGACGATCCGGCGACCACGGAGGCTCTCGAACGGCTCGCCGACGCGCGCCTTCTCGTTCTCGATCGCGACAGCGTCGAGATCGCCCACGAGGCGCTGATCCGCAGCTGGCCGCGGCTGCGCGACTGGCTCGCCGAGGACCGCGAAGGGCATCGCCTGCACCGGCAGCTGGCCGAGGCGACCGAACTGTGGGAGTCGTTGGATCGCGACAAGGGCAGCCTCTACCGCGGCACGCGGCTGGGGCTCGCGGCCGAATGGGCGGCCAGGGAGCCGGACGCGCTGAGCGCGCGCGAGCAGGAGTTCCTCCAGGCCGGGCTCGACGCCGAAGCCGAAGAGACCGCCGTCGGCCGCAAACGGACGCGAAGACTGCGAAGACTTGTCGCGCTCCTCGGCGTCTTGCTGGTCCTCGCGGGGGTCGCCGTCGGATACGCCGTCGACGCCGGGCGGACCGCCACCGACCAGCGGAACGTGGCACTCGCGCGCAAGGCCGTCGTCGACGCGAAGGCGTTGCGGGAATCGAATCCGGCACTGTCGACCCAGCTCAGCCTCGCCGCGTACCGGCTCGCGCCGATCCAGGAGACCCACGACGGCCTGCTCGCGTCCATGGCCGCGCCGTTCGCCACGCGGATGACCTTCGACCCCGGCGACCTGACCGTCGTGCTGAGCGGCCGGCTCATGATCACCTCCGACTCCTACCGGGCGACGCAGGTGTGGTCCATCGCCGATTCGCGGCGACCGGAGCTCCTCGCGACGCTGCCCGGTTCGGAGGAGGTCCGCGGCCCGCTGGCGTTCAGCCGCGACGGGCGGGCCTTGGCGACCGCGACCCGGGACCACCGGGCCCGGCTCTGGGATCTGACCGATCCGCGGCGTCCGGTGCGGAAGGCGGACGTCACCGGGCACCGCGCCGTCCTGCTCTCCCTCGATTTCAGCCCGGACGGTCGCCGTCTCGTCACGGGTTCCGTCGACCGCACCATCCAGCTCACCGACGTCGGCGATCTCGGCGCGCCGAAACCGCTCGGCCGGATCCCGGCCCCCGAACTCGAACGCGCCGTGTTCGATCCCGGCGGCACGATGCTCGCGGTCACGAACACGAACTGGACGGCGGAACTCTGGGACGTCACCGCACCGTCCGCGCCGCGACGGCGGTCCGTCCTTTCCGGACACAAGGATCTGCAGCTCACGCCGTCGTGGAGCCCGGACGGAAAGCGGCTGATCACCACGAGCTGGGATCGCACGGCGAAACTCTGGGACGTCGCCGATCCGGCGGCACCGCGGCCGCTGTCGACGCTGACCACCCCGGCCGTCGTCTGGGCGGCCGGGTTCAGCCCGAGCGGCAGGCTGGTGGTGACCGCGGGGGACGACCAGTCCGTGCGCCTGTGGGACGTCACGGGGCAGGCGAGGGAACTGCCGCCGCTGACCGGCCACACGAACGCCATCTGGTGGGCGGGCTTCTCCCCGGACGGCAAGACCATCGTGTCCACCAGCGACGACCGGACCGTCCGGCTGCAGGACGTCGGCGAACTCGCGCTGGCTTCGAGCGCGGGCTGGAACGCCGGCGCGTTCATCGAGCAGGGACGGATCCTCGTCACCGCCGGGGACGAAGTGCGGCTCTGGGCGATGGACGACGTCCGCGCGCCGAGACAGCTCTCGAAACTCCCCGGCCCGGCCACCGTCACCGCTATCGCGCTGAGCCCGGACGGGCGCGGTCTCGCGCTGGCCGCGCACGACGGCGCCGGGGTCGGCGGGGCGTTCGTGCTCCAGCGCTGGGACATCAGCGATCCGATGGCACCGAAACTCCGGGCGTCGACAGGCGTCATGCCCACCTACTCGCTCGCGTTCAGCCCGGACGGGAAGACCTTCGCCTCCGGCCACGACGACGGGCCGATCCAGCTGTGGGACATCGGCGATCCGGCTCGGTTCGCCGCACCGCGGGTCCTCCCGGTCGGCGACGGGACCGTGTGGTCGCTCGCGTTCACCCCCGACGGGCGAACGCTGGTGGCGAGCCAGGGGCTCGACACGTCCGCGGTGACGCTGTGGGACGTCGCCGACCCGAAACGGCCGAGTCTGGTGTCGACCCTGCGGCCCGACGCCGGCGCCCTGTTCAAGATGGCGCTCAGCCCCGACGGCCGCCTCGTCGTCGCGGGCGGCGACGACCGGTACCTCTACTTCTGGGACATCACCGACCGCGCGCACGCCGTGCGGCTGGCGAAACTGGGCGGGAGTCCCGAAGGCATCGGACATGTCGTGTTCGGGCCGACCGGCCGGGAGCTGGCGGCGTCGGCGTTCCGCACGGTGCGCGTGCTGGATCTGACCGATCCGCGGAATCCGGTCGAAAAGGCACAGATCAGCGGCTTCGCCGCGACGGTCAACTCGCTGGCGTACCGGCAGGACGGGCGCACGCTCGCGATCGGCGGCAACGGCGTCCAGCTGTGGCAGACGGACGCGGGCCGGGTCGGCGAGGAGATCTGCCGGCTGGCGACGCCGAGGATCACGAGGGAAGAGTGGGAGAGGTACTTTCCGGGACTCGACTACGCGCCACCGTGCGGATGAGGCCGGCCCGCTCGCCGTGGAGATCTGGCGTGCCGCTGACTGTCCACAAGGGGCGTCAGGCTTGGGTTGGAGCTTAGGTGCCTCCGTGATCCCGGCTGCGGTTGATGCCCGCTCGAGGTCCGTGAAGTCTGAGCGGGAGGCGCGCCGCGATGCGGGAGTAACTCCCTCCGTAATAAACATATAGCGCATGGGGGGACTTGCCACAAGACCCCGGTCATGCTTCACACTCACTCGCCGTAGCCGAAACCTGGCGAAATGGGAGTCTGTGTCAACTCAGGGTCATGAAGAAGAGCTGCGGTCCGAACGCGAATACGTGGCCGGGCTCTACGCGCGCCTGGACGCCGAACGCGCGCGTGTGAAGGGGGAGTACCAGGCGGCGCTCGGGGGAACCGGCGGGACGGCCATGGAACGCGACGTCGAGGTGCGCGCGCTGGCCAGGGAGTCGCGCCGGCTGGACGTCGTGGACAACGGCCTGTGCTTCGGCAGGCTGGACAGCGTCGCGGGGGAGACCTCCCACATCGGCCGCATCGGTCTCTTCGACGAGGAAAACGACTACGAACCGGTGCTGCTCGACTGGCGGGCACCGGCGGCGCGCCCGTTCTACACCGCGACCGCCGCGACACCGGAGAAGATGCGCCGTCGCCGTCAGTTCCACACGCGCGGGCGTGAGGTGCTCGGGTTCACCGACGAGGTGTTCGGCCGTCCCGGCGGTGACGCGGAAGGGGACGCGGCGCTGCTCGCGGCGGTCAACGCGCCGCGGGGCGAGGGGATGCGCGACATCGTCGCGACGATCCAGGCCGAACAGGACGAGATCATCCGGCACGAGCACCCCGGGGTGCTGGTGATCGAAGGCGGGCCGGGTACCGGGAAGACCGTGGTGGCGCTGCACCGCGTCGCGTACCTGCTCTACACGCAGCGCGAGCGGATGGAGCGCCACGGCGTGCTCGTGGTCGGGCCGAATCCGGCGTTCCTGCACCACATCGGCCGGGTGCTGCCGTCGCTGGGCGAGACCGACGTGGTGTTCATGACCACCGGCGATTTCGTGCCTGGCAAGCACGTCACCGCCGAGGACGGGCCGGAGGCGACGCGGCTCAAGGGCTCGCTGAAGATGCTGGACGTCCTCAAGGCCGCGGTCGCCGACCGGCAGCGGCTGCCGGAGGAGCCGGTGCTGATCGACCTCGCCGACGTCACCGTCCGGATCGACGCCGAGACCGCGGAATGGGCCAGGGACGAGGCGCGCAAGAGCGGCCTGCCGCACAACGAGGCGCGCGGGACGTTCACCGACATCGTCACCTACGTCCTGACCGAGCGGGCGATCGCGCGGATCGGCCGCGGCTGGCTCAGCCGCGACGACCGTGACGAATGGGAGCGGCTGCGGAAGGACCTGCTCAAGGAGCTGGCCGAGAGCGAGACGTTCACCACCGCGCTCGAGGAACTCTGGCCGATCCTGACGCCCGAAAGCCTGCTGGGCTCGCTTCTCTCGTCGTCGGAACGGCTTCGCGCGGCCGGTGCCGACCAGGCGCTGCTGCGTGCCGACGGGGACGCCTGGACGGTGTCGGACATGCCGCTGCTCGACGAACTCGTCGACCTCCTCGGCCGCGACAAGCGGGCGGACCAGGCGGCCGAAAAGGCGATCGCGCGGGAGAAGAAGGCCGAGGCCGAGTACGCCGAAGGGGTGCTCGACACGATGAAGCTGGACCGCGAGGAGATGGACGAGGACGTCATGCTGTCCGCGGAAAACCTCCTGTTCGCCGACGAACTCGCCGACCGGTTCGTCGAGCACGACACACGCAGCCTCGTCGAACGCGCCGCCGCGGACCGGGACTGGACGTACCGGCACGTCGTCGTCGACGAGGCGCAGGAACTGTCCGAAATGGACTGGCGGGTGCTGATGCGGCGCTGCCCCAACCGGTCGTTCACCGTCGTCGGCGATCTGGCGCAGCGCCGGTCCGAGGCGGGGGCGCGATCGTGGGGCGCGATGCTGGAGCCGTACGTGCCGGGCCGCTGGGTCTACCGATCGCTGACGGTGAACTACCGCACCCCGGCGGAGATCATGGCCGTCGCCGCCTCGGTGCTCGCCGAGTTCGCGCCGGACGTCCGGGCGCCGGAGTCGGTCCGGTCCAACGGGGTCCGGCCGTGGGCACGGCAGGTCACCGAGGACTCGCTGGCGGGCGCGATCGAGGAGTTCGTGAAGGACGAAGCGGGTCGTGAAGGCACCAGCGTCGTGATCGGGCCGCCGGGGGTGCCGGGCACAGTGCCCGCTTCGGAGACGAAGGGACTCGAGTTCGACGCCGTCCTCGTCGTGGACCCGGCGCGGATCCTCGCCGACGGCCCGCGCGGCGCGGCTGAGCTGTACGTCGCCCTGACGCGCGCTACTCAGCGCCTCGGAGTGCTCCACGAGGGCCCGCTGCCGTCGGCTTTGGTGGGCCTGACCACGTAACTCGCGTGCCTGAACCCGTGACTCACGTGATCGGACGCCGATCTCACGTGTTCAGGGTCAGTGGCGCGAAAGACAAGGCAAACGTGGCGTGTCGCGTGCCATGCCGGCTTGCGCCACGGTCTGATGCCCCCAATGTGGCATTGGGGACGCTGACCGTCCCCAATGCCACATTGGGGGCAGGCCCGGCTTCCGGTTCCCCGCGCGCCGCCAGGGGCGACCAGCCTCCCCAAGTGCTCAGCGAGGTGTTGCGAAAGCCACTTTCGCAACACTGAAGGTTGCCAAAGTGGCTTTCGCAACCCAGTCAACCCCGGAGCGCGCCATGTTTGCCTTACCCCTCAACAGGACCCGTCAAGAACCGTACATTTGGGCATCAAGTGCGCATTTCGTCGCCGGAAGTGTCCTTTGTGGATAGTCGGAGCGGCCGGGCTCCGTCAGCCAGTCCGGACCTGCGCCGCATCAGACGTGCCCAAGCACGTGAGTGACGGGTTCAAGCACGCGAGTGACGCCTAGCGCGTCGGGTCCTTGCCGTTCGGCTGCCGGGGTCCGGGACCCGGCGACCACCAGCCGGGGACGACCTTCTCGCCGTGGACGATCGTCGGCGCGATCCCCTCGGTGAACGGTTCGACCTGCAGGAGCTGGCCCCAGGACTGGCTCGGCTGGCCGATCAGGTAGCTGGGCACCTCGGGTTCGGCGGCGACCTCTTCGAGCCAGCCGATCGGGCCGCCGTTGGTGCTGGACGCCCAGTTCGCCTCGTCGGCGACGGCGCCGGCGGTGATCCGGTATTCGGGCATCTTCGAGATGCCGTCGTGCGAGGTCACCGGCTGGACGCACGGGTACACGAACGACGCGGGCCAGTCGACGTACACCGGTTTGCCCGCGATCTTCTCGGTCAGCGTGGTGAACGTCGGCACGCGCGGTGCCGACGCGGCGATCCAGCCGTCCTCGGTGAGGTCGTTGTCGACGATGTTGATCCGCACGGACGTCGTCTCGGCGGGGAGGTCGCGCAGGTTGATCCGGGTGTCGTTCCAGCCGTTGGTCCCGGCGCCCGGCGGGAGCACGAACTGGCTGCGGACGACCTTCACGCCTTCGCTGGTGTTCACGCCGTAGTCGAGGCTGACCGACGTCGGACGCCTGGCCGCACCCGCGGTGGCGACCACGATCTGGCCGTCGGCGGGCTTTTCCGAGAGGGCGTACCAGTCGCTGCGTAGCCGCCCTGCCCGTGTTTCGGGGTCGAGGAAGCTGCTCCACATCGGCACTTCGTCGGGTTTGAAGCCGTGCGGCGGTTCGGCGAGCGGGTCCTTGTCGTCGATCGCGCGGGTGTGGAACCCGGTCTGCACGCGGCCGTTGTCCTGCTCCGGATCGGGCAGCGGCGGCGGGGTCTGCCCGGCGGGCGGCTCCTCCTTCTTCACCGGCACCGTCCGCTGTTCGGGCTGGGCCCGCAGGATGCTGGTGGCGGCGTCCCGTTCCACCATCACGTGGTCGGAGAGGTTGCAGCTCTTGCCGGACAGATGCCCGAAGTTCGCGGCGCCGAGGCTGTAGGAACCGGCCTGGTTGTGGATCGCCCACGCCATGCTGACGAATTCGCCCGTGGCCATCAGACCGCAGACGACCACCAGCGAAAGCGACCCGAGCCGCAGCGAGCGGCTCCGCCCTTCCTGTGGCACGGCCTGCAGGCCCGGCCGATGCGCGCGGACGTTCTCCACGAACGCGTACACGCCGGAGATCCCGGCCGCGATGAGCAGGATCGTCGACAGCGGGATCCCGCCGATCGAGGGCGCCACCGCGGTCCACTGCACGCCGAGTTTCGAGACGAACCAGAACGAGTTCGGCCCGGTCGCGGCCAGCGCGCCGACCACCAGCAGCCCGGCGAGGAACGCCGCCCGGTTGCGCCTGGACCGCAGCACCGTCGAGCTGGTCGCCAGCGCGGTGAGTGCCGCCATGGCCGCGCCGACCGCGGCGAACGCGCCGAAGTGGTGTGTCCACTTGGTCGGGGTCAGGGCCAGGAGCAGGAAGAACAGCGCGACCGTACCGATCAGGCGGCGGCTGGGGCCGAGCGCGGCGCCGGGGATCCGGCCGCGGCGCAGCAGCACCACCAGACAGGTTCCGACGCAGAGCAGCACCAGCAATACGGGGAACCGGCGCGACACGGAACCGTCCGGCAGGCTTTCGAAGAGCAGTTGGTAGCGCGCGAGTTCCTGGAACCACGACAGGTTCGGGCCGACCTGGGTGCGGATCCGGGTCGCCTCCTGCACGGTGGCGAAGGTCTGGTCGGCGAACACCACGACCAGCACCAGCAGCCCCGCGGCCAGCACCGGCGCGAGCACCGGCAGCCAGCCGTTCTCGGCGCGCTGGCGGACCAGTTTGAACAGCGGGCGGGCGGCGACGAGGAACGGTGCCACCGCGATCAGCCCGGTCGGGGTCGCGGCCAGGGTGAACCCGGCCGCGGTGAGTCCGAGGGCGAGCGGCAGCAGACGGCGCGTCACCAGCGCGCGCTCCACGGCGCAGATCGCCAGCAGCGAGCCGAGCGCGGCGACCGGTTCCGGCCGGACGCCGTTGTTGTACGGCATCCACCAGACCAGGAAGACGGCGGCGGCGGCCCAGCCCGCGGCGCGGCTCGTCCGGACCTGGGTGCCCAGGCGCGGCATGACCTCGCGGCTGATCAGCAGCCAGCTCAGCACGCCGAGCAGGAACGACGGGAGCCGGATCCACGGCGGCACCGTGCTGACGTGCGCCATCAGCTGATACACGTGGTAGAACCAGCCGAACGGCGCCTCGGCGACGCCGAACCAGCGGTGGTAGTTGGTGAGGTAGCCGGTCTCTTCGGCCACTCTCGACATCGTGAGGATGTAGCCGTCGTCGGAGGTCACCGGGCCGATGAAGACCCACGCGCCGAGCGCGACGATCACCGTCGCGTCGCGGGCGGTCAGCCGCCACCAGCCGACCGGCGCCCAGCGTGGCGCGCGGCGGGCGAAACCGGAGTCCATCCGCCACACCGCGATCAGGCAGCCGATGAACGACAGCGCCGCGATCAGGCCGATGATCCACTTCAGCAGGGTCGGCGAGGTCTGGTAGCGGGTGTCCGGGACGACCGAGACGTGCAGGCCGGCGATCGGGTCCTTGCCCGCGTTGATCGACGAGTAGATCCCGACCAGCCGCGGCCGGACGTCGCCCTCGGCGTGGAACACCACGGTCTTGGCGACGCTCAGCGTCATCTGGTTCGCGTCCGCCGACAGTTTGACGTCGCAGTTGGCGTCCGGCAGCGGCTGCTGCGCGATCTGCTGCCCCTGGCTGGAGGCGAGCAGCACGCCGTTGTCGATGCGCAGCTGGAGGCCGACGCCCTTACCCGCGCGCGGGTCGGTGCGGCCGTCGGGCACGGTGGAGAACAGCAGTGCCTGTCCCTGCGAACGCGCGTCCAGCGACCGGACGGTCGTGCACGGCAGATCGACGCGCAGGTCCTGCGCCCAGTACCCGGTCAAGGGCGCGTTGACGGAGCGGGTGTCGCCGCCCGTTGGCCAGACGACCTCCGCTGTGTCCTGCACCACCGGCAGGAAGGGGAAAGCCAATGCGCACAAGGCGGACAGCAACCCCAGCGTGACAGCGATCAAACGCATCGGCGCAACGCTAACGGGTCTGGTCCGAACGGCTTACGCAGGGCTGCCCTTCTCCTGGGCACCGATCCAGCCGACAGCGTCTTGAACTGTCGTTACGCTGGCCGTTTCGGGTCGCTGAGGCCGCCGGACGACGACCACCGGGAGGCCGAGCCCGCGGGCCGCGGTGAGCTTCGCGGCGGTCATCGCGCCGCCGCTGTCCTTGGTGACGAGGACCTCGACGCCGTGCCGTTCCATGAGCGCGCGTTCCCCGGCCACCGTGTACGGTCCCCGGTCCAGCAGGACTTCGCGCCGCCGGGGGAGCGGTGCCTCGGGCGGGTCGACGCAGCGGATCAGGAACCAGAGATCGAGACCGGCGAAGGCGGCGAGCCCTTGACGGCCGCTGGTGAGGAACACGCGTTCGCCGAGCGCCGGGAGCAGCCGCGCGGCGTGGCCGAGGTCGTCGGCCCAGTGCCAGCTGTAGCCGGGCTGTTCGGTCCAGCCGGGCCTGGCGAGCCTGAGCAGCGGTGTTCCCGTTTCCCGCGCCGCGATGGCCGCGTTGGCGCCGATGCGTTCGGCGAAGGGATGCGTGGCGTCGATCACCGCGTCGACGTCGTTCTCGGTCAGCCAGCGCGCGAGACCTTCCGGGCCACCGAAGCCGCCGACGCGGACTTCGCCGTCGGGCAGCTTCGGTCGTGCGACGCGGCCTGCCAGCGACGAGACGACGTGCTCGCCACGCGCCACCAGCTCCTTCGCGAGGTCGCGTGCTTCGCCGGTTCCGCCCAGGATCAGCAGCTTCATCGCGCCACGGCCGCGCGCCACCGTTCGAGCGTGCGCAGGTTGGCGAGCGTTTCCGCCCAGGTGAGTTCGGGCGCCTGGCGGTCTTCGAGGTGTGCGGCGACGTGGTCGGCCTCGCGAGCAAAGAGGCCCTGAGTCGCTTCGACCTCGATCAGCTCGGGCTCGCCGCCTTCCGGCGTGAGGATGATCCGCGAGGTCTTCGGCTTGCGCATTTCGTGGATCCACGCCGGTTTCGGCACGTACAGCTGCCCTTGCGAGCCGTACACACGGATGTGGTCGTCCTGCGTGAGCTGGAAGCCGCACGCCAGCTGCGCGAGAATCCCGCCGGGCAGCCGCAGCAGTCCGAACGCGACCTCGTCGATGCCGTTGTCGTCGAGCCTGGCCATCCCGAGTACCTCGTCGGGTTCGACGACGTCCTGTCCGGTCGCGGCCTGCGAGACCAGCCGCGCGAGTGACGTGCAGTAACAGCCGACGTCGAAGATCCCGCCGCCGCCCAACGCGGGATCGGTCAGCCGGGGTACGGCGAAGTTGTAACCGAAGGCGACGTCCACGGCGCGGACCTCGCCGATGGCGCCGCACGAGATCAGCTCGGCCAGCCGCCGGATCTGCGGATGCAGCCGGTACATGAACGCCTCCATGAGGAAGACGTCGTTGGCGCGGGCCGCGTCGATGACCTTCTCGGCTTCGGCGACGGACACGGTCAGCGGTTTCTCGCACAGGATGTGCTTGCCCGCTTCGGCCGCGCGGATCGCCCACTCGCCGTGCAGGGGATGCGGCGTCGAAATGTAGATCGCGTCGACGTCCGGATCGGCGAGCAGGTCTTCGTAGGCGCCGTAGCACTTCGGGATCTCGAAGCGGCTCGCGAACTCGGCCGCCCGGTCGCCGGACCGAGCGGCGACGGCCTCCAGCACGCCGTGCTTGCTCTCTTCGACGCCCGCCGCGAACTCGGCGGCGATGGTCCCGGCGGCCAGCAGGCCCCAGCGAACGTTCTTCACAGCGACTCCGGTTGGTTGGCGCGATCGCGGGTGGCCGAGTACAGGAAACTGTCCGGGAACCCTTCGGCGGCAAGGACTTCCCCGACGAAGATCATCGCGGCGCGGCTGATCCCGGCCTCGCGGGACTGCGCGGCGATGGTGCCGAGCGTCCCGCGCAGCACCTGCTCACCGGGCTGACTCGCCAGCGCGACCACCGCCGCCGGGCTGTCTTTTTCATAGAAAGGCAGCAATTCGTCGACTACTTGCTCGATGCGGTTGATCGCCAGATGTAACGCGAGCGTGGTGCCGGTGCGCGCGAAGTTCGCCAGCGTTTCACCCGGTGGCATGGCGGTGGAGCGGGCCTGCGCGCGCGTGATGACCAGGCTCTGACCGACCTCGGGCACGGTGAGTTCGCGTTTGAGCAGCGCGGCCGCGGCGGCGAACGCGGGCACACCCGGCGTGACGTCGTAGGGAACGCCGGCCGCGTCGAGACGGCGCATCTGCTCGGCGACCGCGCTGTAGATCGACGGATCGCCGGAACACAGCCGCGCGATGTCGTGGCCGTTCTCGTGGGCCTCGACCATGCGCTCGACGATCGCGGGCAGATCGAGGTTCGCGGTGTCGATGAGCACTGCCTCCGGAGGGCAGTACTCCAAGAGCGCTGTGGGCGTCATGCTGCCGGGGTACAGGCAGGTGTCGCAGCGTCCGAGCAGGTCTCGGCCCCGGACGGTGATGAGGTCGGCCGCGCCGGGACCGGCGCCGATGAAGTGCACTGTCACGGTTTGCTCCACTGTGTGACGACCCGCGCCGGGGTCCAGCCGGTGAATCCGCCCAGCGGCGCCGCCTGTTCGACGGCGACGCGGATCAGCTCACCGCCGTGTTCGCCGTACGCGCGGGCCAGTGCCTGTTCGGATTCGAGGGTCACGCCGTGCGCGACGATCCGCGCGCCGGTCGCCAGGCAGGCGTCCAGCACACCCGGAACGGTCAATCCGCCGCCGAGGAAGATCGCGTGCGGCCTGGTCAGTCCTTCGAGTGCTTCCGGCGCGGGGCCGATCACCACGTCGAGTTCCGGGACCCCGAGCGCGTCCGCGTTCCGGGTGATCCGGGCGGCCCGCTCCGGCGACCGCTCGATCGCGATCGCCCGGTTCAGCGGATGCACCCGGGACCACTCGATCCCGACGCTGCCCGCGCCCGCGCCGACGTCCCACAGCAGTTCGCCGGGCGACGGCGCGAGCCTGGCCAGCGCGGACGCGCGAAGGTCGCGTTTGGTGAGCTGCCCGTCGTGCTCGAAGGCGTCGTCCGGGAGGCCGGTCAGCGGCAGCGCGGGCCCGTCCGCTTCGATGGCGAACACGGTCAGCGTGCCGGGCCCGATCCGCTCGTCGGGGCCGCCGAGGTCGGACAGCGCGGTGACGCGGCTCTTGCCGTAACCGCGGGCTTTGAGCAGGTCGAGCAGGTCTTCGGCGTTCGCGCCGAGGACGAGGATCTTCCGGCCGGGCGCCAAGGCCCGGCTCACCCGGCCGATCGCGCGGCCGACGACGGTGACCACCTCGGTCTCCTCCGCCGACCAGCCGAGCCTCGCGCGAGCGAGCGTCACCGAGGACAACGCGGGCAGGATCTCGACGTCGTAGCCGCGCTGGACAAGCGTCGTGCCGATGCCGGACAGCAGGGGATCGCCGCTGGCCAGCACACAGACGCGGCCTTCTCGTCCGGCGAGGAACTCGTCCAGTCCCGGCAGGAGTGGGCTGGGCCAGGGTTCGCTTTTCATCCCGGCGGGCAGGTACGCGAGCTGACGAGGAGCGCCGACGACCAGGTCCGCGTTCACCACCGCTTCCCTGGCCTGCGAGGACAGACCGGGCCAGCCGTCGGCCCCGATCCCGACGACCGTCAGGGGTGATTTTTCGCGCACCTCGGTCACGTTAGATGACGGAATTCCTATGCGATGATCGGCCGGAGGTCGTCGACGACAGGGAGTGCTGTGAAGCCGTACCCGTTCACCGCCGTTGTGGGGATGCCGGATCTGCGCCTGGCGCTGGTGCTTTCCTCCATCTCGCCCGCCGTCGGCGGGGTGCTGGTGCGCGGGGAGAAGGGCACGGCGAAGTCGACGATGGTCCGCGCGCTGGCCGGTCTGCTGCCCGGCGTCGATGTCGTGGACGCGTGCCGGTTCTCCTGCGATCCCGTCGAGCCCGATCCGGCCTGCCCCGACGGCCCGCACGCCGAGGGCTCGCCCGCGCACCGCCGTCCCGCGCGGCTGGTGGAACTGCCGGTCGGCGCGGCCGAAGACCGCGTGATCGGCTCGCTGAACCTGGAACGCGCGCTGGCCGACGGCGTCACCGATTTCCAGCCCGGTCTGCTCGCGGCCGCGCATCGCGGCCTGCTGTACGTGGACGAGGTCAACCTCCTGCACGACCACCTGGTCGACACGCTGCTCGACGCCGCCGCCATGGGCCGTGCGACCGTCGAGCGCGAGGGCGTTTCGGTCTCGCACGCGGCCCGGTTCGTCCTCATCGGCACGATGAACCCCGAGGAAGGCGAACTGCGGCCGCAGCTGCTGGACCGTTTCGGGCTCACCGTCGAGGTCGCGTCGAGCCGGGATCCCGAACTGCGGGTCGAGGTCGTCCGGCGGCGGCTCGCCTACGAAGCGGATCCCGACGGTTTCGCCGGCCAGTACGCCGCCGCCGACGCCGAACTCGCCGCGGACATCGAGGCGGCGCAACGACTTCTGCCGTCGGTCAAGCTGCCGGACGACGCGCTGCGGCAGATCGCCGAGGTCTGCGCGTCCTTTGAGGTTGACGGCATGCGCGCCGACATCGTGACCGCGCGGACGGCCGTCGCGCACGCCGCCTGGGCCGGCCGCACCGAGGTGACCACCGAGGACGTCCGGGTCGCGGCCCGGCTCGCGTTGCCGCACCGCCGTCGCCGGAATCCCTTCGACGCGCCCGGCATCTCCGAGGAGCAGCTGGAACAGGCACTGCAGGACGCCGAGCCGGAAGGCCCCGGCCCCGACGATGACGGTCCCGGTTCGGGCACCCCGCCGGAGGGCGGTGAGACCTCGGGCCCGCCGCCGTCGGAAGGCGGCGAGGAGCCCTCGGGTGGTGGCCGGAGCGGCGACGAGCAGAAGCCGGTCGGCGCCGGGGAAGCCTTTCGTGCCAGGCGGTTCGAGGTGAAGGGCACCGGTGAGGGCGCCGCCGGTCGGCGGTCTCGCGCCATCACCACCAACGGGCGGACGATCGGCGTCCAGCCCGCCGGAACGAAGGACGGGCATCCGCATCTGCTCGCGACCGTACGCGCGGCCGCGCCGCACCAGCGGTCTCGCGGCCGCAGCGGCGCCGGACTCGTCGTACGGCCCCAGGATCTGCGGTTCGCGCGGCGGGAAGGGCGCGAGGGCAACCTGGTGCTGTTCTGCGTCGACGCGTCCGGCTCGATGGGCGCGCGGCAGCGGATGCGCGAGGTCAAGACCGCCGTGCTGTCCCTGCTGCTCGACGCCTACCAGCGACGCGACAAGGTGGGCCTGGTGACCTTCCGGGCCTCCGGTGCCGAACTCGCGCTTCCGCCGACGATCAGCGTCGACGCCGCGGCGTCCCGTTTGGACGGTCTCGCGACCGGCGGCCGGACCCCGCTGGCGGAGGGACTCCTTGAAGCGGCGCGGGTTCTGCGGATCGAAGCGGTCCGTGATCCGCTGCGGCGTCCGCTGCTCGTCGTCGTCACCGACGGCCGCGCGACCAGCGGCGCCGACGCCGTCCAGCGCGCGAAGCAGGCGGCCGGGCTGCTGGCCGGGAACGTGACCTCGGTCGTGATGGACTGCGAGAGCGGCAAGATGCGCCTCGGGCTCGCCGCGGAACTGGCGGAACACCTTGGCGCGGAACACGTCCCGGTCGCCGAAGTCGCCGCTGACACTCTGGCCGGCGCCGTCCGCACACGTATTTCCGGGAGGGCCGCGTAATGCCGCAGGGTAAACCGGAAACGGTGCCGGACGACGGGCTCACCACCCGGCAGCGCCGCAACCGCCCGCTGCTCGCCGTGCACACCGGCGAGATGAAGGGGAAGTCCACGGCCGCGTTCGGGATGGCGTTGCGCGCGTGGAACCAGGGCTGGTCGATCGGCGTGTTCCAGTTCGTCAAGTCGGCGAAATGGCGCGTCGGCGAGGAAGCCGCGTTCCGCGCGCTCGGCAAGCTGCACGACGACACCGGCCAGGGCGGCCCGGTCGAGTGGCACAAGATGGGCGAAGGCTGGAGCTGGGCGCGTAAGTCCGGCTCCGAAGAGGACCACGCCGAGAACGCCCGTGAGGGCTGGGCCGAGATCAAACGCCGTCTCGCCGCCGAAACCCACGACTTCTACGTCCTCGACGAATTCAGCTACCTGCTCAAATGGGGCTGGCTCGAAGTGGACGACGTCGTCTCGACGCTGACCGCGCGCCCCGGCCACCAGCACGTGGTGATCACCGGCCGGTACGCGCCGCCGGAGCTGATCGAAGCGGCGGACCTGGTCGCCGAACTGACCAAGGTGAAGCATCCGATGGACGCCGGGCAAAAAGGCCAGCGAGGCATCGAATGGTGAACCGCGTGGTCATCGCCGCGCCCGGTTCCGGGCACGGCAAGACCACGATCGCCGCGGGGCTGATGGCGGCGTTGCGGGGGCGAGGGCTGAAGGTGTCCGGGCACAAGGTCGGCCCCGACTTCATCGACCCGAGCTACCACGCCCTCGCCACCGGACGGCCCCCGCGCAACCTCGACCCGTTCCTCCAGGGTGAGGACCGGCTGATTCCGTTGCTGCGGCACGGTTCCGCCGGTGCCGACATCGCGATCATCGAAGGCGTGATGGGCCTGTTCGACGGGGCGCTCGGCACCGAGGGCTACGCGTCGACGGCGCATGTCGCGCGGCTGCTGGACGCTCCGGTGGTGCTCGTCGTCGACGCCTCGGCCGCGTCGCGCAGTGTCGCCGCGACCGTACTCGGGTTCGCGCAGTACGACACCCGCGTCCGGCTCGCCGGCGTCATCCTGAACAAGCTGGGCTCGCAGCGGCACGCGGACGAGATCGTCACCGCGCTGGAAGCGACCGGCGTCCCACTGCTGGGAACGTTGTACCGCAACGAAGAGATCCACGCGCCCAGCCGTCACCTCGGCCTGGTGCCGGCGGCGGAACGGGCGAGCGAGTCGGCGCGGCTGCTGCCGGAACTGGCCGCCTGGATCAGCGAGGGAGTGGACCTCGGCGCGGTCGTGCAGGTCGCGCGCTCGGCCTCCCGGCTTTCCGGGGAGCCTTGGCGCCCGCCGCTTTCCCATGACGGAAGGCGTTCGGTCGTCGCCGCGGCGGCCGGTCCCGCGTTCACCTTCCGCTACACCGAGGCCGTCGAACTGCTCGCCGCCGCCGGCGTCGACGTCGTCGAGGTGGATCCGTTGCAGGACAAGGAACTCCCCGAAGGCTGCGCGGGGCTGTACTTCGGCGGCGGCTTTCCCGAGGTGCACGCCGAAGAGCTGTCGGCGAACCTCCCGTTGCGGACGGCGATCGCGCGGGCCGTCGGCGACGGAATGCCCGTCGTGGCGGAATGCGCGGGACTGCTGTATCTGTGCCAGGACATCGACGGGATGCCGATGACCGGCGTCCTCGACGCGTCGGCCACCATGACCAAACGCGGGAAACTCGGCTACCGCAAGGCTTTCGCGCCCGCGGACAGCGTGCTGGCCGTCGCGGGGCAACGCGTCACCGGCCACGAATTCCATCGCACGATCATCGAACCCGGCAGCGGCCCGACCCCGGCCTGGGGCTGGGACCGCACGCCCGACGGCTTCGCGTCGGCGTCACTGCACGCGTCCTACCTGCACGTCCACTGGGCGGGCTACCCCGAACTCGCCGAACGGTTCGCCGCCGCGGTGCACGACCATGGCTGACTACGACCTCTGGCACCACGGCGATCGCGAGGTCGGCGAGGGGCTCGTCGATCTGGCGGTCAACGTCCGGCTCCCGGCGCCGCCCGCGTGGCTGCGCGCCGAACTGGCGGCGGCCCTCGACGACCTGGCCGCCTACCCGGACGTCACCGCCGCTGTGGTGGCGGTGGCGCGGCGACATGGTTTGCCGGAGTCCCAGGTGCTGGTGACCTCCGGCGCGGCGGAGGCTTTCACGTTGCTGGCCACGGCGCTGCGGCCCGCGCACGCCGTGGTCGTGCACCCGCAGTTCACCGAACCGGAAGCCGCTCTGCGCGCGGCCGGACACCGAGTGCACCGGGTGCTGCTGTCGCCCGACGACGGTTTCCGGCTGAGCGGTGTCCCGGACGAAGCGGACCTGGTCTTCGTCGGGAACCCCACGAACCCGACCTCGGTCCTGCATCCGGCCGCGGACCTGCTCGCGCTCGGTCGCCCGGGCCGCCTGGTCGTCGTCGACGAGGCGTTCCTCGACGCCGTCCCCGGCGAGACCGAAAGCGTTGCGGGACAACCCGGTTTCGCCGTCCTCCGCAGTCTGACGAAGACCTGGGGCATCGCCGGACTGCGTGCCGGATATGTCCTGGCGGACGAGTCTATTGTGGACAGATTGCGTGCGGTCCAGCCGCCGTGGTCGGTGTCGTCACTCGCCGCCGTCGCCGTGGTGGCGTGCTGCCGCCCGGCGGCGCTGGAGGAAGCCGAGAAGCTGGCGGTCGCGGCGGAATCGGATCGGGAGTACCTGGTCTCGGGCCTGACCGCGTTGGGCGTCGAAGTGCTGGGGGAGCCGCGGGGACCTTTCGTGCTCGTCCGGCTTCCCGGCGCTGACCGTGTCCGGGAACGGTTGCGGGAGAAGGGTTTCGCCGTCCGGCGAGGGGACACCTTCCCGGGGCTGGACACGCGGTACCTGCGGATCGCGGTGCGCGACCGGGAGACGGTGGACGCGTTCCTGGCCGCGCTCGATGCTGTTGTCTGACGCCGGTGCCTTCGCCTTGTTGTGCCGCCCCCGATGTGGCATTGGGGACGCTCAACGCCTCCAATGCCACATTGGGAGCACCGAACCGAGAACCCGAATCGCCACTCACGGCCAACGTGAGCGAAGTGGTTGGATGAGCCGGTGAACTTCGTGATCGGCGTCTTTGATCTCTTCGCCTACACCATCCCCGGCGCGTTGTACGTCGCGTTCTTCGGGTACCTCGGGGCGAAACTCCACATCCTGACCGCGGCGAGCATCGGCGGCGTGCCCACCGTGGTGCTGGTCGTCGTGATCGTGGTGCTGAGTTTCCTGCTGGGCTATTTGGCCTACCCGCTCGGTGAGGCGCTGGAGCGGATCGTGCCCCGGAGGCGGAGCAGGAACGCCGCCGAGGAGTTCCTCCGCCGGATGCCCGCGGCGAAGGATCGCGCGTTCCTGAAGGAGAACACGCATCTTCTGCTGTGCGCGCTGCAACTGCACGACAAGGAGGTCGCGGTCGACGTCACGAGGCTGCGCGCGTCCGGGCTCATGGTGCGCAACTGCGCGCCGCCGTTGCTGTTCGGAGCGGTCGCCGCGATCGTCGAGATCTTCGCGGGGAAGCATCCGTTCATCGCCGCCGGGTTCGCGGCGCTGTTCCTGTTCGCGTCGCTCACGTTGGTTTCGCAGAGCCGGAAGCTCGGCCTCTGGGCCGGGATGAAGACCCTCGAGCTGTGCTTCTGGTTGCCGGAAATCGACGAGAAACTGGCGGCCAGTCAGAAGGACACAGCCAGCAAGACCCCCGCGACGGCGACCTCGACGCAACCACCGAGCACATCCCCGGTGACCCCGCCCAGCCGCTGAACGCACCGCGCCAGCAGCGCCGACGCGGCCAGATATCCCAGCGTCACCGCGATCAGCCCTTGCCACCACGGAAGTGCCAGCGCCGCCGCGCCCGCGAGGACGGCGAACACGACCGCGGCCGTCCACACCGGCACCGAACCGGCGACGGTCGCGCCCAGCCCTTCCGGCCGGGCCGAGGGGACGCCGCGCGCGCAGCACAGCGACAGCACCCCGCGTCCGGCGACGACCGCGATCGCGACCGCCGCGACCCCGTGTCCGGCCGAGATCGCCCCGGCCAGCGCGCCGACCTGCACCAGCAGCGTCAGCACCAGGGTCGCGATCCCGGTCGGGCCGGAGTCCCCGCGCCGCATGACCTCCAGCGCGCGTGCGCGGTCGTACGAAGCGCCGAGTCCGTCGGCCGTGTCGGCGAGCCCGTCCAGGTGGAGCCCGCGGCTGCCCAGCGCCACCGCCCCCACCGCGAGCGCGGCCGACGCGAAAGCGGGCAGGCCGATCAGTTCACCCAAGAAGACGATCACCGAAGCGACGGCGGCGAGCGGCAGGACGGCCAGCGGGCCGAGCACCATCGCGCCGCCCGCCACCCGCCGGTCGATCAGGCCCGGTGCCGGCACCCGGACCGTGGTCAGGGTGCCGACGGCCATCTTCAGCGCGTCGGCGATCAAGCCAGATCCGCCAGCAGGCCCATGTCGGCGAGGATCGCCCGCGCCGCCCTCAGCGTCGGCACCGCCTGCACGGCCCCGCTGCCTTCGCCGAGCCGCAGCCCGAGGTCGAGGATCGGCTCCAGTTCGAGCGCCTTCAACGCGTACGCCTGCGACGGCTCGGTCGACCGGTGCCCGGCAAGCCACCACTGCTCGGCGCCCGGCGCGATCTCGCGGGCGACGAGCGCCGCGGCCCCGGAGAACACGCCGTCGAGCAGCACCGGGACCCCGCGAACCGCCGCCTGCACGAGAAAGCCCGCCGTCGCGGCGAGACAGGCGCTGCCGAGTGCAGTCAGCACCGTGAAGGGGTCTCTCGCCGCACCGGCCCTGATCAACGCGGCCTCGACGACCGCGAGTTTCCGTATCCGCCCGTCCTCGTCGATCCCGGTGCCCGTACCGACGACGTCTTCCGGGAAAAGGCCGAGCAGCGTGGCGACCACGGCCGCGCAGATCGTCGTGTTGCCGATCCCCATGTCACCGGGGATGAGCAGATCCGCGCCGCCGTCGATCTCCTCGTCGGCGATCGCCAGCCCGTGCTCGAACGCCGTGCGCGCCTCGCCCTCGGCGAGCGCGTCCTCGACGTCGATCGAACCGGAACCCCGGCGGACCTTGTGCGCGGTGACCTCGGCGGGCACGTCCGCGCCGTCCCAGTCCACCGCGATGTCCAGCACCCGCACCGTCGCTCCGGACAGCTTCGCCAGCACACCGACGCCGCTCTTCCCGGCCAGGAACACCCGGACCATCGCCGCGGTGACCTCACGCGGATACGCCGACATGCCGGAAACCCCGTGGTCCCCGGCGAACACGACCACCCGGACGTCGTCGAGCGGCCGCGGCGGGACGACGCCGTGCGCCGCGCTGAGCCAGGCGGCCAGGTCTTCGAGCCGCCCGAGTGAACCCAGCGGCTTGACCAGACCGTCGAGTCTGACGCGCGCCGCGGCTTCCGCGGCGGCGTCCGGGGTGGCGATACGCATGGCGACTCCTCAGTGTCTGGTGAACCCGCGTCCGCGATCGACGTCGGCAGGGCGTTGCCTGATCATCCACGTCACGGCTGCGGAGAGGGCGCCCTGCCACCGCGATAGCGGGGCCTCCGGCCGGGCGGGTTCACGCGTGTGGTCACTTCCGGACAAAACCCCAACTCCGCCGACAGGCTCCTAGGAGGGCAGGTCCAGCATCCGTCCGGCGACGACCAGCACGGTCCGGTCGGACACGGCGGACACCCGGTTGTTCAAGGCGCCCAGCACATCACGGAACACCCGTCCGGACACCGTCGCGGGCACCACACCGCTGCCGACCTCGTTGCTGACCGCGATCACCGGCACGCCTGCCTGCGCCCACGCCGCCAGGAAGTCCTCCAGCCGGTCGTCGAGCCGCCGTTCCCAGCCGTCGCGCTGCTCCCAGGCGCCGACCTCGTCGAGCACCCGGCTGATCCAGGTGCCGAGGCAGTCGATGAGCAGCGGATGCGTCGCCGTCCGCAACACCGTGGCCAGGTCGGTGGTCTCGACCGTCTTCCAGTTGGCCGGTCGCCGCGCCCGGTGCGCGGCCACGCGAGCGGCCCATTCGGGATCGGCGGCGCTCGGCGGCAGCCCGGGCGCGATGTAGGTCAGATGCGGGTGGCGGGACGCGAGCCGTTCGGCGTGGTGTGACTTCCCAGAGCGGACGCCGCCCAGTATCAGCACCTTGCCGTCGTCGCGCGAATAGCGGCGAAGTGCCCGCGCGAGAGTCTCCAGGACCCCCGCGAGGCGATGCGTCAGCTTGGTCATACCCCGCATTCTCGTGCACGCGCTACCGTTCGCCACGTGCCACTCCGACAAGCCGCCACCGCAGCCGGACTCGTTACCGGTTACGTCGCCGACGCCGTGTTCGGAGATCCACGCAGGAGGCATCCGGTCGCCGGCTTCGGCCGCGCCGCGCAAGCCCTCGAACAGCGGTTTTACGCCGACTCGAAGACGCGGGGCGCGGCGTACACCGCCATCTGCGCGGGCAGTGTCACCGGTTTGGGGGTCGCGGCCCAGTTTCTGACCCGCAAGCGTCCGTTCGCCCGGTTCGCGCTCACCGCGGCGTCCACTTGGGTGGTTCTGGGCGGCAAGGGGCTCGCGGCCGAGGGCACTCACATGGCCCGGTTGCTCGACGACGGCGATCTGCCCGGCGCGCGGCAGCGGCTTTCGCATCTCTGCGCCCGCGACGCCACCGGGCTCGACACCGGACAACTCGCGCGCGCGACCGCCGAGTCCATCGCCGAGAACACCTCGGACGCCGTCGTCGCGCCGCTGCTGTGGGGCGCGGTCGCCGGGATCCCCGGCCTGCTGGGCTATCGCGCGCTCAACACCCTCGACGCGATGGTCGGCTACCGCTCGCCGAAGTACGCGAACTTCGGCTGGGCGTCGGCGAGGACGGACGACCTGGTCAACCTGGTCCCGTCCCGGGTCGGCGCCGCACTCACCGTGGCGTCCGCGCCGCTGGCCGGCGGCTTCGCCAAATCAGCGTTCCGCATCTGGCGCCGCGACGGGAAGCACCATCCGAGCCCCAACGCGGGCCAGGTCGAGGCCGCTTTCGCCGGCGCGCTCGGGATCAGGCTGGGCGGGACGAACAGTTACGGCGGCCGTGCCGAACGTCGTGGCGTCCTCGGCGACGGCCGCGAGCCGGAACCGGTGGACGTGCGGCGCGCGGTCCGGCTGTCGCGGGCGGTGGGGCTGGCGGCGCTCGCCGTCGCGGTGGCGGTCACGCGATGACCGGCCTGCTCATCGCGGGGACGACGTCGGACGCGGGAAAGAGCCTGGTCACCGCCGCGTTGTGCCGCTGGCTCGCGCGCCAGGGCGTGCGGGTCGCGCCGTTCAAGTCGCAGAACATGTCGAACAACTCGATGGTGTGCGCGGACGGCGCCGAGATCGGCCGCGCGCAATGGTTGCAGGCGCGGGCGGCCCGCGTCGAACCCGAAGCCGCGATGAACCCGGTGCTGCTGAAACCCGGGAGCGATCGCCGCAGTCACGTCGTCGCGCTCGGGAAACCGTTCGGCACGCTGGAAGCGGGGGAGTACGCGACCGGCCGGGCCGGTCTCGCCGAGATCGCCTTCGACACGTTCGCTTCACTGCGAAAGCGCTTCGACGTCGTGCTGTGCGAAGGCGCGGGAAGCCCGGCCGAAATCAACCTGCGCGACGGCGACTACGTCAACATGGGACTGGCACGGCGCTTCGGCCTGCCCGTGGTCGTCGTCGGCGACATCGACCGCGGCGGTGTCATGGCCGCGATGTTCGGCACCCTCGCCCTGTTGTCCGCTGAAGACCAGGCACTGGTCTCGGGCTGGCTGGTCAACAAGTTCCGCGGTGACGTGGGACTGCTGCGGCCGGGACTGGAAACACTGGAGAAGCTCACCGGCCGCGAGGTCTTCGGCGTGCTGCCCTGGCTCGACCAGGTGTGGATCGACTCGGAGGACGCGCTGGCCGCCGCGGGCTGGGGCGCCTCGGGCGGGTCACTCCGGGTCGCCGTCGTGCGTTTTCCGCGTGCCTCCAACGCGACCGACGTCGACGCGCTCGCCGCCGAGCCCGGGGTTTCGGTCGCGCTGACGGCCGATCCGGACACGGTCCGTTCCGCCGACGTGGTGATCCTGCCGGGCTCCCGCGCGACCGTGGACGATCTGGCGTGGCTGCGTGCGCGCGGCCTGGCGGACGCCGTCCGCGCCCGGGCCGAGGCGCGACGTCCGGTACTGGGCATCTGCGGCGGCTACCAGATGCTGGCCGCCGAGATCGAGGACGACGTCGAGTCCGGCGCCGGAACGGTCCCCGGTCTCGGCCTGCTGCCGACACGCGTCTCGTTCGGCGCCGACAAGGTGCTGGCCCGCCCGTCGGGCTCGTGGCGTGGGCAACCGGTGGAGGCGTACGAAATCCACCACGGCACAGTAACCGCCACCGGCCCCGCCGAGTCCTTTTTGGACGGATATCGGCAGGGCGCGGTGTGGGGCACGATGTGGCACGGCGCCTTCGAGAACGACGGTTTCCGCCGCGCCTGGCTTGGCGAGGTGGCGGACTGGTCACCGGTCGACGGCGCGCCCGGATTCGGCCTGCTCCGGGAGAGCATGCTGGACCGGCTCGCCGACGCCGTCGAAGACCACGTCGACACCAAGGCGTTGCTGAGGCTGATAGAGGACGGTCCCGGCCGCGACCTGCCGTTCGTGCCACCTGGGGTCTCGTGAGTGATGCCGGGCCCTGTCCGTGAAGGCCTCCTTGAGGGACCCAGAGTCTCTCAAGGAGGCCTTCACGGACTCAGGAGGGCAAGGGCACTGGTGCCGAGCCGGTCAAGACTCACGAGCCCTACGCGGTCTTGCCCGCCAACGCCTTCCCAGCCAGTGCCTTCTCGGCCAAGGCCCCGAAGGTCAGGCCGAGCGCGGTCCAGAGCACCACCTGCGTGCCCGCCGACGCCAGCCGGAAGGTCCACAGCGTGGAACCCGGGAACCCGTCGGGGACTTCGTCGATCGACGGCAACAGCGCCGCCGCCACCGCGATCACCACGACGTACCCGCCCGCGGCGATCAGGCCGCCGCGCCAGGCGCCGAGTTTGTCGGCCAGCTTCCGGCCGAACGCCGCGGCGAGGATGCCGACCAGCAGTGAAAGCGCGACGAAGCCGAAGTACAGCGAAGTCCGGCTCCCGATCGTGCCAGCCTGCCCGACGGCAGGGGGATTCCCGGGGTACTTCAGGAACGGCACCAGGAACACGACCACGAAGGCGCCGCCCGCGAGGAGCGCCGCGGTCACCCGCGGCCGAAGGGCGCCGAGCCGTCCGTAGACGAAGGCGAAAGCGAGCGAAAACAGCCCGCCGACCGCGACGCCGTACAGGCCGACGCCGGTCAGCAGGCCCACGGTGCTCTGCACACCACGGGTGACGAGCTCTTCCTCCGCCTCGGCGGGGGCGTGCTCGTGGGCACCCGGCGCACTGTGCGAATGCGCGGCGGTGCCTTCGAGACCGATGGCGGTATCGACGGAAGGCTCACCGAAGAAATAGGCGAAAAGGGTCGCCAGGACACCGGCGACCAGGCCCGCGAGCATGCCGCGGACCAGCAAGGTCCTCATCATGGGGAGCTTGCCCGCCTAGTGGCAGGGGAAGGCCAGCAGGTGCCGGCCGTCGTGGACGAACTCGTGGACGTACGAGTTCGCGAACACCGACACCGCACCCTGTTCGGCGCTGATGAAGTACAGCGTGATCAGCGAAAGGAGGATGACGAGCACCGCCCACGGCAGGATCTCGCGGACGGGGATCCGGACGGGGACGGGTACTGCTGCTACCGCTTCGGACATGGCGGTGGGACCTCCTCGGGCTAGCGCGGCCTCTTCAGGGGTTACACGACGGCTCCGGGTCTGGCTTCCCCGATGGCTCGGAGTCACAGTGGCGCGACCGCGCGGAATCTCACCGCGTTCCGGGTGCCGTCGTCTGGCCGGTCGAGCGTAGGTCGCCACGAAGTGTCAGGTCAATGTGACGGAACCCGATCGGCGCAGGCCCGTTACCGCCGAACGGTCCGCGCCCGCCGTGCGGCGCATGCCAAAATCCAGCTATGACACCTGCGGTGGCGGCACTCGATGTCGGCGGAACGTCCATCAAGGCGGCCCTGTACGACGCTGACCTGAAAGACCTCGCCAGCCTGCGCGAGCCGACGGCGCGTGGAGCGGACGGCGAGGCACTCGCGGACCAGGTCGCGCGGCTCGTCGAAACGCTGGGCAAGCAGGCCGGCACCGGCACGCCCGACGCGGTCGGCGTGGTCATCCCGGGCATCGTCGACGACGTCGAGCGGGTGGCGCGGTTCTCGGCGAACCTCGACTTCCGGAACGTGCCGTTCGGCGAGATGCTCGACCGCAGGCTGGGGCTGCCGTTCGCGTTCGGGCACGACGTCCGCGCGGGCGGGCTCGCGGAGTTCCGGGTCGGCGCGGGCAAGGGCTGCACCGACGCCGCCTTCATCCCGGTCGGCACCGGGATCGCGGCCGCGCTCCAGCTCGACGGGAAGCTGTACGCGGCGGGCGGGCAAGGCGGCGAAATCGGGCATATCGACGTCGGCCACCGGTTGCCGTGCGGCTGCGGGGCGACCGGATGCCTCGAGGCGATCTCCTCCGCGTCGGCCATCGCCCGCCGCTACAGCGAGCACACCGGGCGTCCGGCCGAAGGCGCCGAGCAGGTGGTCGACGCCGCCCGGCACGGTGACGAAGCCGCGATCTCCGTGGTCAACGACGCGCTCGAGGGGCTCGGCCACGGCATCAAGACCCTGGTCACCTTGCTCGCGCCCGAAGTCGTCGTCCTCGGCGGCGGCCTGTTCACCGCGGGCGACTATGTCCTCGAGCCGGTGCGGGCGTGGCTGGCGGCGAACCTGCAGTTCCAGCGGATGCCCGAACTGCGGATCGCCCAGCTCGGCGACGAGGCAGGCAGGCTGGGCGCGGCGCTGCTGGCGCTCGACCGGCTCAGTGCTTGATGGTGAACCCGCGTCGATCGCGGACGTGGGTTCACGCGTTGGTCTGTTTGCGGGGTCCTTCTCAGCTTCGCCAATCGGCTCAAGCCTTGACCACCCGCACGCCTTCGTCCTCGAAGGCGAGCACTCGCGCGGGGTCCGCGCGGCCGTCGGTGACGAGCACGTCGACATCGGTGGTCGCGCAGATCTTCGCGAAGGCGTGCCCGCCGAGCTTCCCGCTGTCGGCGAGCACGACGACCTGACGGGCACGGGCAGCCATCAGCCGGTTCGTGCTCGCGTCGCCTTCGTGATGCGCCTGCGCGCCGTGCACCGGATCGAAGGCGTCCACCCCGAGGAACACCAGATCCAGCGAGATCTGGTCGAGGAACAGCTGCGACAGCGGCCCGGACAGATCGAACGACTGCTGTCGCGCGACCCCGCCGGTCACCACGATCTTGATATTGGGCCGCACGGCGAGTTCGTGGGCGATGTTGAGCGCGTTCGTCACCACGGTGAGCGCCGGTCCGCCGGTCGCCTCGCCCATATCCGGCCGGGTCGCGAGCGCGCGGCCCACTTCGGTGGCCGTCGTGCCACCGTTGAGCCCGACCACCATGCCGGGGTCGACCATTTTGGCCGCGGCGGCGGAAATCCGTTGCTGTTCCGGCGCGTTGCGAGCGGCCTTGTGCCGTAACGGAAGGTCGTAGGCCACGTTGCTCGCGACGGCGCCGCCGCGCGTGCGGACCACGAGATTCCGGCCTGCCAGGTGATCGAGATCCCGGCGGATCGTCGCGGGTGAGACACCGAGTTCGCCCGCCGAAACCTCGACGTCGACTTTTTCCCGCACTCCCACCATGTCCAATAAAGCCGTGAGCCGTTCATGCCGATTCATCCGAGCTCCCTCCCCGAAGCGCGATGTCGCTTACCGCACCGGACAAAGTACTACGCGTCGCGATACGAGCGGAGGGAAGCAGCAGGTTTGGGACATCGGGAAGAAAAGAGCGCCGGCCACCCCCAGTGTGACCGGCGCCCGTTTTACGCCCGTTCCGGTGACGCCGGGCGGATAACCCGCCATCTGATCACCGGAACCGGCCTCAGTACGTGAAGGATCAGCCCTTTCCGTCGAGCCCGCGCAAGAAGGCGAGTGACGGCATGAAGAAGTAGTCGCCGCCCTTCAAGGTCACCGCCTGCGGGATCGGATCCGCGGTCACCGTTCGCGTGCCCGCCCATTCCGCGGTGTAGACGGATTCCGGGCGCGGGCCCTGGCCGATCACCGGATCGAGCCCCGGCGGCTTGACCCCGTCGTCCGGGATCGGGAATCCGGGGTTGTTCGACCAGTTCGCCTGGGTGAACTCGAACTGGTCGCCCAGCGCCGAATTGAACGCCATGAACAACAGGCCGACCCCGCCGCTCGGCCGGGCGGAAGGCGGCAGGTCGGCGTTCGGGTCGTCGGCCCGTTCGCCGTACGGCACGCCTCGCCGCGCCATCAGGTGCAGACGCTCCTGCGGTGGCTCTTCCGCGCCGCCGCTGCCCCGCGGATTCGTCTTCCGGATATGGGCCTGGAAGGGGCATTTGGCGCCGGCGACGTCGTTTCCGTAGTCGAAGTTGTTCGGTACCGGGCTTTCCGCGCCTTCTTCCCGTTGCGCGGTCAGCGGTGTGCCGTCCTCGAACCGGCCGACGATCATCGCTCCCGCGCGTTCCCGGTCTTCGCCGACGAGACCCAGCTGATCCGCCAGAGCCTCTTCCGACTGCTTGAACCGCCGCACGTTCTGTTCCAGTTTGCGGAAAACGAAGTAGCTGCCGAAGTGCACCTCGGGATCGGGAGCCGCGTGATCCGGGACGAGCACCTGGTTCAGCGGCGCGGTCGGATTCCAGACGCTGATCCCGTCCGATTCCGTCTTTTCCGCGCGGATGTCCTCGATCAGGAAGAGCGGCTGGCTCCGGCCGTCGACGTAACCGAAATGTTCGATACCGTCGCCGTTGACGTTCACGCGGCCGAATCCCGTTTCCTCGGCGACCACGGAAATCGTCGGCGGAATCAGCGTCAGAACCTCGTTCCGGCGTGCGGTCATCGCCGCGTCCGCGCCGTCACCGATGATGACGACGGCGTGGATCTCGTCGTGGTATCCACTGTCGAACGTGGAGCGCGGCGGGTCGTTCAGCTTCTCGCGGATCTCTTGCGCGCGCATGCCCGCAAGGAAGGATCCGTCTTGCGGCCCTTCGATTTTCAGGAATCGGTAGCCTGCCGACGTCAGCCCGGCGCCGACGTAGGGCGTGCCCTTCACCCCTTCGGTCTTGAAGCGCTCGACCTCGGTCAAGTGGGTCTTCGCGGACTTCATCAGCGGGACGAGCGACGCGAGGAACTTCTTCGCGCTCGCGGCCTCCGAAAAACGAAGGAAAAGCGCGGAGAAATGGTCGCGAGCGTGTGCTTTGAGGATGTTCGGCTGTAGTTCTTCGAGCATTTTCGCGGCGTCGCCGCTCGCGGTCTTCCATTCCAACGGCATGCTCAGGTCGACGGACATATCAAGGAACCCCCTCCTCGGAAACCCCGCCCGGCGGCCAGGCGGATGGAGCCGGTCCCAGCCGCCGTGCGGGTCTTACCCCTTGATACAACCGATACCGAAACCTCGGCGTCCTCACCCGCAAGTACCCTCTTTCGGCGGTTTTATCACCCGAAAGAACCAAAGCGATCGTCACGCCCCGCAATTCGTCACCTACTTGCGAGAGTCGCACGCGTGACCGACGCAAGTAGGTGGCGAGTTGCGAGGGGACCGGGCGCAAGTAGGTGGCGAGTTGCGAGGGGACCGGGCGCAAGTAGGTGGCGAGTTGCGAGCGGGGCTGGGGACGCCGCGGCGCGGCACCCGTACGCGAAGCACGCGCCCAAGTACACGAAGGCCCCCTTCCCTTGCGCCTGACGCAAGGAAGGGGGCCTTCATGTACTGAAGAGTCGCCTAGGTGAGCGGCCGGTCGGTCGGCGCGATCGGGGCGGGCAGGACGTCCCGCCCGGTGAGGAACGCGTCCACCCCGGCCGCGGCGGAGCGGCCTTCGGCGATCGCCCACACGATGAGCGACTGGCCGCGGCCCATGTCGCCCGCCACGAACACGTTGTCGACGCTGGTCTTGAACGCCTTGTCGCGGGCGACGTTGCCGCGCTGGTCCAGTTCGACGTCGAGCGACTCCAGCAGGCCTTCCCGCTCCGGGCCGACGAAGCCCATCGCGAGCAGCACCAGCTGGGCGGGCAGTTCGCGTTCCGTTCCGGGAACCGGGACGAACTTACCGCCCTCGTTGCGCACCTCGACCAGCTTCAGCGCGCGCACGCGCCCGTCGGCGTCGGCCAGGAACTCCTGGGTGTTGACCGAGTACAGCCGCTCGCCGCCTTCTTCGTGCGCGGACGAGACGCGGTAGATCATCGGGTACGTCGGCCACGGATGCGCGTCGGACCGCGAAAGCGGCGGCTTCGGCATGATCTCCAGCTGCGTCACCGACTTCGCGCCCTGGCGGTGCGAGGTCCCGACGCAGTCCGCGCCGGTGTCGCCGCCGCCGATGACGACGACGTCGAGGCCCTCGGCGCTGATCGGCGAGACGTCCAGCTCACCGGCGGCGACCCGGTTGGCGTGCGGGAGGAACTCCATCGCCTGGTGGATGCCGTCGTGCTCGCGGCCGTCGATCGGCAGATCGCGCCACGCGGTCGCGCCGCCGGCGAGGACCACGGCGTCGTAGGACGACTTCAGCTCCTCGACGGTGAGGTCGACGCCGACGTTCACCGAGGTCCGGAACTCCGTGCCTTCCGCGCGCATCTGGTCGAGGCGCCGGTCGAGACGGTGCTTCTCCATCTTGAATTCGGGGATGCCGTAGCGCAGCAGCCCGCCGATCTTGTCGGCCCGCTCGAAGACCACGACACTGTGGCCCGCGCGCGTGAGCTGCTGCGCCGCGGCGAGTCCCGACGGGCCGGATCCGACCACCGCCACCTTTTTGCCGGTCTTGGCGACCGGCAACTCCGGCGTGACCCAGCCTTCTTCGAAGGCCCGGTCGATGATCGAGATCTCGACCCGCTTGATGGTGACGGGATCGTCGTTGATCCCGAGCACACACGCCGTCTCGCACGGCGCCGGGCAGAGGGTCCCGGTGAACTCCGGGAAATTGTTGGTCGCGTGCAGCCGCTCGGCCGCCTCACGCCAATCGTCGCGCCAGGTCAGCGTGTTCCACTCGGGGATGAGGTTCCCGAGCGGGCAGCCCTGGTGGCAGAACGGGATGCCGCAGTCCATGCAGCGTCCGGCCTGCTTCTGCAGTTTCGTCGTCGCGAAGTCCTCGTACACCTCGCGCCAGTCCATCAGGCGCAGGTCGACGGGACGGCTCTTGGGCGTCTCGCGAGTGGTGGTCAGAAAGCCCTTGGGGTCAGCCATGTGCGGCCTCCATGATCGCCTCGTTCACGTCACGCCCGTCACGCTCGGCCTCAGCCTGCGCCGCGAGCACGCGCTTGTAGTCCTTCGGCATGACCTTGCCGAACCGGTCGACGGCGGCGTCCCAATCGGCGAGCAGCGCACGCGCGACCGCGGACTCCGTTTCGTCGTAATGCTTTTCGAGCGCCTCGCGCAGGAAGTCCACATCGGACGAATCCAGCGGGTCGACGTCGACCATCTCCGGGTTGATCCGGTGCGCGGGCAGGTCCAGCACGTAGGCGACGCCGCCCGACATGCCTGCCGCGAAGTTGCGGCCCACGTTGCCGAGCACGACGACACGGCCACCGGTCATGTACTCGCAACCGTGGTCGCCGACGCCCTCGACGACGGCCAGCGCGCCGGAGTTGCGCACGCAGAACCGCTCGCCGACCTTGCCGCGGATGAAGATCTCGCCGCTGGTCGCGCCGTAGCCGATCACGTTGCCCGCGATGATGTGCTCTTCGGCGTTGTACCGCGCCACCTTCGGCGGCCGCACGATGAGCCGTCCGCCGGAGAGACCCTTGCCGACGTAGTCGTTGCCGTCGCCGTAGAGCCGCAGCGTGATGCCCTTGGGCACGAACGCGCCGAACGACTGACCGGCGGTCCCGGTGAAGGTGACGTCGATCGTGTTGTCCGGCAGGCCTTCGCCGCCCCACCGCTTGGTGAGCTCGTGGCCGAGCATGGTGCCCACGGTCCGGTTCACGTTGCGGACCGGCAGTTCCAGCCGCACCTTGTCCCCGGACGACAGCGCGCCCTCGGCGAGCTGGATCAGCGTGTTGTCGAGCGCCTTCTCCAGCCCGTGGTCCTGCACCGTCTGCTGGTGACGCAGACCGGCCGGGGCCATCGCGGGCACGTGGAAGATCGGCGACAGGTCGAGCCCGGCGGCCTTCCAGTGATCGATCGCCTTGCGCTTGTCGAGCATCTCCGCGTGTCCGACGGCCTCGGCGATGGACCGGAAACCCAGTTCCGCCAGGTACTCCCGGACCTCCTGGGCGATGAACTCGAAGAAGTTCACCACGTACTCCGCCTTGCCGCTGAACTTCTCGCGCAGCTTGGGGTTCTGCGTCGCGACGCCGACCGGGCAGGTGTCGAGGTGGCAGACCCGCATCATGATGCAGCCGGACACGACCAGCGGCGCGGTCGCGAAACCGAACTCCTCGGCACCGAGCAGCGCGGCGATGACGACGTCACGGCCGGTCTTGAGCTGGCCGTCGGTCTGCACGACGATGCGGTCGCGCAGCCGGTTGGCCAGCAGCGTCTGCTGCGTCTCGGCGAGCCCGAGTTCCCACGGGCCGCCCGCGTGCTTGATCGACGACAGCGGGGAAGCACCCGTGCCGCCGTCGTGCCCGGAGATGAGCACGACGTCCGCGTGCGCCTTGGACACCCCGGCCGCGACCGTGCCGACCCCGACCTCGGACACGAGCTTCACGTGGATGCGCGCGGCCGGGTTGGCGTTCTTGAGGTCGTGGATCAGCTGGGCGAGATCCTCGATCGAGTAGATGTCGTGGTGCGGAGGCGGCGAGATCAGCCCGACACCCGCCGTGGAGTGCCGCGTCTTCGCGATCCACGGGTACACCTTCGCGCCGGGCAGCTGGCCGCCCTCGCCGGGCTTCGCGCCCTGCGCCATCTTGATCTGAATGTCGTCGGCGTTGACGAGGTACTCGCTCGTGACGCCGAACCGGCCGCTCGCGACCTGCTTGACCGCGCTGCGGCGTTCGGGGTCGTAGAGCCGGTCCGGATCCTCGCCGCCCTCACCGGTGTTCGACTTGCCGCCGAGCCGGTTCATCGCGATGGCCAGGGTTTCGTGCATCTCCGCCGAAATCGAGCCGTAGGAGATCGCGCCGGTGGCGAACCGCTTGACGATCTCGGAGACCGGCTCGACCTCCTCGATCGGCACCGCGGGACGCTGCCCGATCTTGAAGTCGAACAGCCCTCGCAGCGTGTACAGCTTCTGCGCCTGGTCGTCGACGGCCTTCGTGTACTCCTTGAAGACCTCGTACTTCCCGGCACGGGTGGAGTGCTGCAGCTTGAACACCGTCTGCGGGTTGAACAGGTGCGGCTCGCCCTCGCGGCGCCACTGGTAGTCCGAGCCGGTCTCCAGCTCGCGGTGGTTCGCGCGGAACCCGTCGCGCGGGAACGCCCGGCGGTGCCGCTCGGCGACTTCCAGCGCGAGCGTGTCGAAGCCGACGCCGCCGAGCCGGGAGGTGGTGCCGGTGAAGCAGTTCTGGATGACCTCGTCGCCGAGCCCGACCGCTTCGAAGATCTGCGCGCCGGTGTAGGAGGCCACTGTGGACACTCCCATTTTCGACATCGTCTTGCGGACGCCCTTGCCCAGCGCCTTGATCAGGTTCGCGGTGGCCTGCTTCGCGGTGACACCGGGGATCAGGCCCTGGTCGGCCATCTCCTCGACGGTCGCCATCGCCAGATACGGGTTCACCGCCGCGACGCCGTAACCGATCAGCAGCGCGATGTGGTGCACTTCGCGAGCGTCGCCCGCCTCGACGATGAGGCCGACCTGCGTACGGGTCTTCTCGCGCACCAGGTGGTGGTGCACCGCGCCGGTGAGCAGCAGCGACGGGATACCTGCGTGGTCCTCGTCGATCCCGCGGTCGGACAGCACGATCAGCCGCGCGCCCTCGGCGATGGCCGCGGACACCTCGGCGCGGATCTCGTCGAGCCGCCGCACGAGCGCCTCGCCACCACCGTGGACGTCGTAGGTGCCGTGCACGGTGACCGCCTGGAACTCCGGCAGGTCGCCGTCGTCGTTGACGTGCACGAGTTTCGCGAACTCGTCGTTGTCCAGCACGGGGAAGGGCAGCACGATCCGGCGGCACGACTTCGCGTCGGCCTCCAGCAGGTTCGGCTGCGCGCCGAGCTGGGTGCCGAGCGCGGTGACGAGTTCTTCGCGGATCGCGTCCAGCGGCGGGTTGGTCACCTGGGCGAAGAGCTGGATGAAGTAGTCGAAGATCAGCCGAGGGCGGCTGGACAGCGACGCGATGGGGGAGTCGTTGCCCATCGAGCCGATCGGCTCCGCGCCGGTGCGGGCCATCGGCTGGAGCAGGACGTCGAGTTCCTCTTCGGTGTAGCCGAAAGCCTGCTGACGGCGGACGAGTGCGGCGTGCGGCGGGATCTCGCGCTCACGCTCGGGAAGCCCGTCGAGCGGAAGCAGCCCGTCCTCGACCCATTCGTCGTACGGATGCTCGGTGGCGAGCCGGTCCTTGATCTCCTCGTCCTCGACGATCCGGCCGGCGGCCGTGTCCACGAGGAACATGCGGCCCGGCTCCAACCGTCCTTTCCGGACGATCGTGGACTGCTCCAGCTCCAGCACGCCGACCTCACTGGCGAGGACGACGAGGCCGTCTTCGGTGACCCAGTACCGGGCGGGGCGCAGGCCGTTGCGGTCGAGTACCGCGCCGATCTGGGTGCCGTCGGTGAAGGAGACCAGCGCGGGGCCGTCCCACGGCTCCATCAGCGTCGAGTGGAACTCGTAGAACGCGCGGCGCGCGGGGTCCATCTCCTGATGGTTCTCCCATGCCTCCGGGATCATCATCAGCACCGCGTGCGGCAGCGGTCGCCCGCCGAGATGGAGCAGCTCCAGCACCTCGTCGAAGGACGCCGAGTCGCTCGCGCCGCGGGTGATGATCGGGTAGATCCGCTTGAGGTCACCCGGGATCAGGTCGGATTCGAGCAGCGCCTCACGCGCGTCCATCCAGTTGCGGTTGCCGCGCAGGGTGTTGATCTCACCGTTGTGGGCGACGTACCGGTACGGATGCGCCAGCGGCCACGACGGGAAGGTGTTGGTGGAGAAGCGGGAGTGCACCAGGCCGATGGCGCTGGTGACGCGCTCGTCGGTGAGGTCGTCGAAGAACTTCTCGACCTGCGGCTCGGTGAGCATTCCCTTGTAGACGATCGTGCGCGAAGACAGGCTGGGGAAGTAGACGTCATCCTCGACGAGCGCGTGCTCGGCGCGCTTGCGCACCACGAAGGCGGCGCGTTCCAGGGCCAAGCCCTCCAGCGCGTCCTGTCCTGCCAGGAACAGCTGGCTGAAATACGGCATGGTCTCGGCCGCGCCCGTCCCGACGTGGTCGGTGTCGACGGGGAGGTCGCGCCAGCCGAGCACGCGCATGCCCTCTTCGGCGGCGACGCGCTCGATGGTCGTCATCGCCCGGCCGCGGGCGTTTTCGTCCTGCGGAAGGAAAGCCGTGCCGACGGCGTACGCGCCGGGCTCGGGAAGTTCGAAGCCGACGACCTCGCGATAGAACTCGTCGGGGACCTGGATGAGGATCCCGGCGCCGTCGCCGGTCTCCGGGTCGGCGCCGCGGGCTCCGCGATGTTCCAGGTTCCGCAGCGCGATCAGTGCTTTGGCGACGATGCCGTGATCGCGTTTACCGGAGAGGTCCGCGACGAACGCGACACCACAGGCGTCATGTTCGAACTCCGGGTCGTACAGGCCTTCGGGGGCCTTGCTGCCCTTGTTGCTGGCATGGTGGGTCACGGCTGGCCGCCTCCCAAGGCGTCGGCGCGACCGGTACCACTCCGTTCGGGTGGTTCGTGCGTGAACCAGTTAACGGAGTGGTCCGGGACCGCGATGGTCAGTCGAGAGGGAACGATCCCGCCCGCGGAAACGGGGGCAGGCCTCGTAGAGCCGCACTGCACTGGGCGGCCGATGCGCATATCGGTACTGCTGTGCACATGGGTGCCGTCTGGCCACTGTGGTGGGCGGCTGACGGGTACACGTGTTACTCCCGGGTTCGCCGGTCTTATGACGATAGTGTGAAATCGCTGTTATCGACATACGTCTCTTGGTCGGGGTGGGAAATGCCACGCGGGCGTTGACTTCAAACATCATCTGCCCACTGGCTGGAATGAGATGTCCACTGAGTGGAGCATCAGAGCTCTGACCTGCGTAAACGATCGCTCACGTAGTCCGAAAGTGTGACCTGGGTCGCGCGGGAGAGTGGGTTTCGCCGGTGTTGCGGTGACCCGCGGTGACCGTCGGATCGCCCGAACGGCAGAGCGCCCCGCCTGGTTTGAGAGGCTTGGCCGATGGCGGATCGTTATCTCACCGTGGCGGGCACCGGGGTCCACGAGATCGAAATCCGGCGGTCACGCTTCCTCTGCGCGCTCGCCCCGGTCACCTCGGAAGAGGCTGCCCGCTCGCTGATCGCGGCCCGCCGGAAGGCTGAACCGGCGGCCCGGCACCACTGCCACGCGTTCGTGTTAGGCGCCGACGGCCGGGCTCAACGTTCGAGTGACGACGGCGAGCCCGCGGGCACAGCGGGCACCCCGATGCTCGAGGTACTCCGCCGCCGGGAGCTGACCGACACCGTCGCGGTGGTGACCCGGTACTTCGGCGGGGTGCTGCTCGGCGCCGGCGGTCTGATCCGCGCGTACGGGCAGGCCGTTTCGGAGGCCGTCGACGTCATAGGTGTCCGGGAGTACCGGCGGTTACGGCTGGTGGAGGTCGTCGTCGACTACGACCGGGCCGGACGGCTGGAGAACGACATCCGCTCGTCGCCGTACCTGCTGCACGCGACCCGCTTCGAGGACGTCGCCCACTTCGACGTCGGACTCGCGCCGGACCAGGGCGACGCGTTCCACGCCTGGCTCGCCGACCTGACCGGCGGGGAGGCCCTCACCGAGGAGATCGGGGAGACCTGGCTGCCCACCCCATGAGTGGTAAGGACGGTTCCTACAGCGCTTCCGATTTGCCTGGCGTCGAGCTCTGATGTCGTGAAGGGCCCCGTTGAGACGTTCATCGTCTCAACGGGGACACGCCGTATTTTGACATACTCGTGACCTGCCGTTCTGTGTTTGCTCAGGTCGCGGGGCGTTCGGGGTTTACAGAGTGCGGTTGGTGTTTTCCAATAGCCGCACCAACCCGTCGCTGCCAGTGAGGTGGAGGTACTCGGTCCCGTCGTCGTTGGTGTTGGTGTAGGTGAGCAACCGCCCGTGCTCGGTCAGGTCCACGGCGGTGATCGGGACGCTCCGCGAGCGTCCACGCGCGTTGGTGACCGCCGTATACACCTGGTGGGTTGCCTCGCGGGGGGCGTGCATGAGATCGGTGATTAGGTCCCGGTCAGGGTCGCCGGTTTCGGGTTCGGGATGGGCGAGTGGGCTACGGGCCGCTGCCACGGTCACCGCTCGCGCGGGTGGTGTGCGAGGCACCGAAAGATCGCGGATATCGGCTGTCTCGACCGGGGGTAGTACCTCGACCAGATCAGCGGCAAGGTAGCGATGATCCGGTAGCGGTTGCAGGATCACCGCGTCGTCATCGACCAGCACCCGTACCGCGTCACGGTCTCGGGCACCGGTGAAGAATCCGCCCCCGTCCCCTGCGCGCTCGCTCGCCGCTGGGTAGGCGGTCCACCCGTAGAACTCTCGATCCGCCCTGCCTATAACGGTAAGAGTGTCGATTAGCAGAGGGTTGACCCGCTGTCCCCGCGCTAACCGGTGCTGCCCGAGTAGTTCCCAGGTGCCCGCCTCGATTCGCGCCGTAGCCTCGTCGGGCATGTAGTAGGCGGTGTTCGTGCCGAACACCGGGTGAAGGTTGCCAAGGTCGTTCGTGTGCCATCCCCACACCGTGAGCAGTGCGAGTTTGGGCAGTATCAGCGGCGCGTCAATGAGGGCCATAGCGCGTGTGTTTCCCTTGCCAGTTAAGGAAAAGAGAGGGAACTAACGGGGTCAGGTGCCGATGGTGGGTGGCACTACCGGGTATCCGGTATCGGGGTCGATATCGACCACCTCTACCGGGGCCTCATCCAGCCCGTAGCGGCGGGCGTGCTCGGTGTTCTCGCTCTTACCGCCGCGAGCACCCGCACCAGGCGCCATCGCACCCGACGCGCCTGGGGCACCGGCACCGGTCAACCGCCCGCCCGCCCGCCCGGACTCACCACCCACACCACCGAGGACGCCGGAGCCGCTACCGCGACCCGTACCCGGAACACCACCGGCACCGGACGCGCGTCCACCCGCGCCGCCGACCGTGGAACCAGGCGCACCGGGTAGGAAGCCGCTACCGACACCGAGACCGGCCTCGCCCCGACTACCGACGCCCGGACCGCTCGACGGTGCGGGCAAAGTCGGGTTGGTGAGTCCGTCGCGTGCGGCGGGGGTGTAACCCGCCGTGCTGGTGTGATCAGACCCCACCCCAGCACCGACACCGGTATGGGAACCGGCTCCGGGCGTAAAGTGTCCAACGGGCATCGGCGCGGGGGTGTGACCCGGTGACAGAGATGGGGTGAAACCGGACGTGGTGACATGCCCGTCGCCGCTTATATCGCTGTGACCGTGCCCACCCGGCGACCACGGGTGTCCCGGCACCGGGTCAACCCGATCAGGGGACGACGGGGGCGCGAGGATGTCCGCGCCGTCATAGAACCCGAGTTGCCCGTAATCGCCTTGCAAACCGCTCTGGGTTTGCTTGAGCTGGTTTTCATAGCCTTTATAGGTGGTAAGGTTGAAATCGGCTTTGTCGTTGTAGGCGTTAATCGCTTTCTCAGTGTCGGTGTCCCACAACGACACCACGTCCCCGAAACTCTTATCGGGGCGCGGCGGCATCTCTTGCAGGGTGGCTTGGGTGTGCTCGAACCCTGACGCCGCCGTTAGCACTGATTGCTGGTTACGCGCCATGGTCCGGTCCGCCGAATCAGCGACCATGTAGAGCTTGTGGACGCGGTCCCGGGCGGCGTCCGCACCCGTGCCACTCCAGGACGATTCCAAGCCGGTGATGATTTCGTGCAGCGCGGTAGCGTGCCTGCTTTGACCTTTCGCAGCCTGTTCGGCTTGGGTGGCGGCTTCATGCCACGGGCTGGAAGTACCCGCGTGCACCTTCGCGACGAACTCGGGCACCGGGACCGGTTGGGTGCCAATATCGCCGGTTAACACTTTGCCAGCCCACTCCGTCACGCCCCCGAACGGGCCACCCATCGATTCACCCAACTCTGACAGGGCTTTTCCGCCACGTTCGATCAGATTCGAAAGCCACTTCACGAGCTAAACACCCGCCTTAGCTCGAAGACTGGTCATGATCAAATCTGTTACATTCTTCGCTGACTCGCACGGATCTTTCTTGCCTTGAGAGTTCAGGCTCAGAAACATTGATACTTCTATGGTGGTGTTATCTGTTGCCCCGACGCTAATTTGACAGAATTTGTCCGGCGAACCGCCGGAAGGGGAGACGTACGCCACGGCGGGAAACCCTTGCAGGAGGTCGATGGGCTTCCATATTTCGGCCTTTGGCTTGACGTTCTCGTAGATAGCGCTCAAGCCGCCTTGTAACTTGGTGGCATATCGCATGATTACTTGACCGGTAGTGCTCGTGTTAAACCATTCGCAGCCTGGCCCGATTGAATCCTGGTCCTTGCGTACAGTTTCCGAAGGCTTGCCTACGGCTTTCAAAACTTGGTCAGGGGTTAGCGTGTCAGCGCATGGGTCGCCCGTGAAAATGGATTCCGGCAAGGGTGTCGACACCTTGGGGGCGCCCGCATACGGCAAATTCTGCTGCGACGTCACATCCGGTGTTGCAGTGGGGGGTGACGTCGGATTTCCAAGGTTAGCGCCACCGCTCGAACAAGCTGTAACCATGAATAGCGTTGCTGCTGCGAATGGAATAGCAAGACGCCGCCACATTTACGCTTCTCCTTCTTGAGTGATGCCACCAAGGGTTTTTCCGGCTTCTTGGTCATTTTGGCATGTTTGACCTAAAGCCTCCTTGAGTCGTCTACTGAGTTCCTCAAGATAAAGTATCTCAAGGCGAACATGACCCGCCCCGTAGGCAAACGCTCCAGGCTGTCCATCGTTCCATGTAGCTGCTTTCGTAAATGCGACGCTGACAGGATCTTCGGCAGCAGACTTCATCCGCTCTAACGATTGTGTAATACTCTGATCGTCTCGCAACTGTCTTAAAACGTCTGACGCTTTTTTGAGCATGGTTTCGGCGTGGTCGCGGTCGAGGTAGATTCCGGGGCCGTGCGCATTCTGTTGAACTTGGGCGTTAGCGGCGGTTTCGGCGGCTGTCGCTTTCTCCACCTGTTCGGTGGTCGGGTCCTTGACCCGGATTGGTATGGCATCCCATAGCTTGCTTCCCGCGTCCACGCGTCCACCCCTTCGAACCCCTCGCCGGTGTGTCCTGCTGCTGATCGGTGTGGCCTATAAGGCCGCGCCGATCAGAGTAGCGGATCGGTTACCGCGCGTGGAGTGTTACAACCAAGGGTCATCCGCTACCGACAAGTAGCACTACCTGCGGTAACGCACCGGCAGGCAACGCAAGCGCGGATACGGGTGTTAGTGCTGGTCGGCGTTTGCGGGTGGGCCAGTACCACTCTTGCGGTAGTTCAGTGGCGTTGAGTGGTTCATGGTTCAGCTGTGGCTCTATCGCCCGGTCGGCCGCGTTGGTCACCGCGGAATCGGCGGTGTCGTCGCTGGTAGCGCGTTCGACTACCTCAGCAACCGTGAGGTGGGGTGAACGGCGGCGGGCGCGGCGGCGGTGGTTATAGACCGCGAGGAACACCCCATAGGTCACGGGCGGGGCGAGGTTGAGTGCGAACGCGACCAGCACCCGGCCCACATTCACGCCGTCACCCTTTCGCCGCTGGGTTGGAGTGGCGGCCCGAGAGCCGCGCGGGGCAAAGCGTCCGCGCACTGCCCCTGTACGACTTCTGGAGGTGGGCCTTGTGGTGGCGGGGGGTGGGGCGTCGCGAGAACCACCCTCCCTGCACGTGGCCAACCATCGCGAAGGTGGCGGGCCGGTGGAAGAGGGCGGGGGGCGGCTTGCGATACAGGCGGGCGAAGGCCGAGTTTCCTCGGCTGAGCCGAGGGAAGGGGTCCTTCACGCGCCACCGTTGTGCCTGCTGGTGCGTGGGGCAAAGGTGGCGATGGCCGCGTCCGTGAAGGCCTCCCTGAGGGACTCCCGGGTCCATCAAGGATGCCTTCACAGGCCGAGACTGGCATCAACCGCAGCCGGAACCGCGTAGGTACCTAACCCCTTGGCTCTAACCGTCCTTGCCATTCACGGGTGGGGGCGGGCCTGCCACTCTTCCAGCGTGATGGCGTACTCGACCTCGCCCTCCTCCGTGCCGGGGATCGGGTTGTCGAAGTGCTCGTGATAGGTCCGGACGTGCCGCATCCCGATCTTCTCCATGACCCGCCGGGACCCCAGGTTCACCGCCATGGTCGCCGCCCAGATCCGCTGGGCCCCGAATTCGGCGAAACCCTTCTCCAGGAGTGCGAGCGAGCCTTCGGTCGCATAGCCCTTGCCCCAGGAAGACCGGTTCAGCCGGTAGCCCAGTTCGGGATCGTCCGAGTGATGACCGCGCAGCGGACGGAAGTGGAACCACCCCAGAAAAGACCCACTGGATTTCTCGATCGCCGCCCAGAACCCGTAACCGGGGAAACGCTCGTAGTAACCGAGAAACGCGGGAAGGTCGTGTTCTTCGATCTCCGCCCTGTCGGCGGGTTCGCCCCCATTGAGGTACCGCATGACGTCGGGGTCGTCGTAGAGCGCGAACAGGTCGTCGACGTCGGCGTCGGTGAACTGTCGCAGCAGGAGCCGCTCGGTCTCCAGAAAGACACGCATCGGCAAAGCGTGGCGCCGAGGGCGTGCACGGGCAACCTGTTTACGCGGCGACCCCTGGCCTGGCGAGGCCGCCCAGCGCCACCGCACCGGCATCGGTGAGCAGGGCGGGCACGCGCTCGCCCCACCGGCCGCCCCTGGCGGGCGCCACCAGGCCGAGGTGGGCCAGGCGGTGCGCGGTGTGCTGGTCGCAGCAGGCGAGGCCGTCGACGAACAGGTCCGGCTCGCAGCTGCAGCTGATTTCGGCGTGGCCCTCGGCCACGGCTCTCAGGGTGGCCCGCTCACGATGGTTCAGTTCCGTCCGAACGTCCATGACGTGCCTCCTTTCTGTTCCGCTCTGAACAGTGAAACCCATACCCCCGACAGTTTCCGTCTTCTCTGATGCGAAGTCTCGGATTTAGGGCGTACTTAAGGGTGGTGTGTCGCGTATTCAAGGGTGAACACCTAGGGACTCTCACCCGGTATTCGGCGCGGAAGCGGTTCCAGCTCGGTCTTGCGCAGATGCCGGAAAATGATCGAACTCCGGAATCCGATGATCTCTTTGCGCTTCGCCAAGCGATCCACCAGGAATGCGTGGAGCTGATCGACGTCCTGCGCGGCGACGTGGATCAGGAAATCGTCGCTACCGGCGGTGACGAAGACCGAAAGGACCTCCGGCAGTTCCGCGACCGAACGCTGGAAGGAGTCGATCACCTCCCGGCTCAGTGGCCGCACCTGCGCCGAGACCATCGCCTGCACGCCGCGGTTGAGGCTGCGCAGGTCGATGTCCGCGTGATAGCCGCGGATGACGCCGCGCTCCCGCAGCAGCCGCGTCCGTTCCAGGCAGGTCGACGGCGCGACGCCGACCTTGCGAGCGATGTCGCGGTTCGACTGCCGCGCATCCGCCTGGAGTTCCCGGATGATCGCCGAATCAAGTTCGTCCACGCACGCTCCTTCGCCCAGCCTGCCGAATAACGTTCGGCAGAAGCCCTGCAAACCTGAGGATCAGCCTAACTTCGGCGCAAGTAGGTGACTAATTGCGTGGAAGGGAACGAAATGTCCGTACAGGAGCTGGTCGTCCGGACGGGACGACGGTCCGGAGTGACCACGATGGTGGCGGTGCACTCGCGCTCGCTCGGCCCGGCCGTCGGCGGCTGCCGGTTCAAGGTCTATCCGCGCATCGACGACGCGATCGGCGACGTCCTGCGGCTGTCCGCGGCGATGACGCGCAAATGCGCTGTCGCGGGCCTGGACTTCGGCGGCGGCAAAAGTGTCGTCGCCCTCGATACCGTGCCGACCGCCGAACAGCGGCGCGACATCCTGCTCGACCACGCCGACCTCATCGAGTCACTCGACGGCGCGTATCTCGCCGGCCCGGACGTCGGCACCGGCCCTGAGGACATGCTGGTGCTGCGTGAACGGACCCCGCACGTGTTCTGCCTCCCCGAGGAGCACGGCGGCACCGGTTCGTCGAGCGGGCCGACCGCCGTCGGGGTGCTCGCCGCGCTGCGCGCCGGCGCGCGGGCCGCCTTCGGTGACGCCTCGATGAACAACCGAAAAGTGGTCATCAGCGGCTACGGCTCGGTCGGCGCCCACCTCGCCGCAGACCTGGTCAAGCAGGGTGCGAACGTCACCGTGTCCGATGTGGACGATCGACGCCTCGCCGTCGCCGAGGAGCAGGGCGTGAGCGTCGCCCCGCCGGAGCAGGTGCTCGGCATCGAGGCCGACGTCCTGATCCCGGCGGCCGTCGGCGGGGTCTTCGGCCCCGGAACCGAGGTCGCCGCGCCGCTGGTCGTCGGCCCGGCGAACAACCAGCTCACCGACGATAGGGTGGCGGAAGACCTCGCCGCCAGGGGAATCCTGTGGATCCCGGATTTCGTCGCGAGCGCCGGGGGAGTCGTCTACACGCTCGGCCGCGAGGCCGAAAGCCTCACCCACGCCGAAGCGCTCGCCCGCGTCGAAACCCTGGAGGAGACCACGCGAAGGATCCTCGACGCCGCTTCGGCCAACGGCACCACACCGTTGGCCGAAGCGGACGCACTCGCCGAAGCCCGCCTCACTTCTGGTGCGGGGCCACGTACTCCTTCGCCTCGGGAGCCTCGAACAGCGGCTTGACGTAGCGGACCCCGCCCTCGGCCGACGCGTCCGGTGTCGCCGCGTACACCTGGCGCGTCGCCGGGGTGCCCGCCTTCGAGAAGTCCAGTGCCGCCACCAGATCGCCGGTGCTCGCCGACGTCGTCTGCTTCAGCGCCGCGGCGATCCCCTCCCGGGTGAGGTCCTTGTTCTCGCAGGCCTTCTTGAGCACCGTGCCCCACACCTCGCCGACCGCGTAGCCGTAGGGGATCCCGCCGTTCGGGGTCTCCTTGTACGCCGCCTTGTACTTCGTCGCGACGTCCTTGGCCTTGGGGATGTCGGCGGAGAACGGGACGCTGCTGGCGACGATCGTCAGCTTGTCCAGCGCGTTCGCCGCCGGACTCTTCAGCAGCACCGGGTCGAACACCGGGTTGTTGCCGAGCACGGGGACGTTCAGCCCGAGCGCCTTGTTCGCCGCGAGCGCGGAACCGGTCTGTGCCGGGGTGGTGGTGAGGACGATGGACTTCACCCCGGCACCCTTGAGCCCGGTGATGATGTTGGTGAGGTCGTTGTCGGTCGAGGTCACCTTGACCTCCTTGACCGTCAGATTGTGCTTCTTGGCGTAGAACTGCGAGCCGCGCAGGCCGTTCTTGCCGTACTCGCCGTCGATGTAGACGTGCCCGATCGTGTCGCCGTCCTTCACCAGGCCCTGTTCCTGGAAGTACGACAGCCCGTCGATGATCTCCAGGTCGTACGTCGTCCCGACGATCATCACGTACTGGTTGTCGAGCAGTTCCGAGGACCACGACGCGGGCGCGGCGACGGTCTTGTCCGAGGCGATGTTCTGCTTCAACGCGGCCACCACCGGCGAGCCGAGCAGCTGCACGAAGCCGAGCACCTTCGGCTCGATCTGCGGATACAGCGTCTTCGCCGTGTCCGCCTTGTAGCCGTGGTCGACGGTCTCCAATTTGACCTGACGGCCGCACGCCCCGCCCGCGGTGTTGAAGTCCTTGGCCCACAACTCGTTGCCCTGCGTGATGCCGAGCCCGAGGTTTTTGAACACCCCGGTCTTGTCGGTCATCACGCCGAGGGTGATCTCCGAGGCCGTCACCCCTTTGTCGGTCTTGACGCCCGAACCGTCCGCCCCCGAGGACCCCGAGTCGCCCGCTTTCGTGCTGCACGCCGAGAGGGCGAGGACCGCCGCCAGCGCGACGGCCGGATATGTGCGCTTCATTTGTCTTGCTCCTCCGGGAGATGAGGTTTCCTTGCTGACGTGATCCGGCGACCGATCGCGGCGAGCCCACCTGGTTCGAAGAGCACCACGAGGATGATCGCGGCACCGTAGACGAACGAGCTGACCAGGATCGGGGTCAAGGCGCCGTCCCCGGTTCCGGAGAACCAGCCGAGATCGGCGGAATACAGGGAAAGCACCTGCGGCAGCCCGTTGACGATCAGCGCGCCGACCAGCGCGCCCGGCACCGAGCCGAGTCCCCCGATGATCACCATGGCCAGGAAGGCGATGGAGATGTTGATGCCGTACGTACCGAATTCGCTCTCGTCGGGTTTGAGGATGTCGAACCACAGCACGGTCATCGCGCCGGCGAGCCCCGCGTACGCCGAGGAGACCGCGAACGCGCCCGCCTTGGCCCGGGTGACGCTGACGCCCATCACGGACGCGGCGGCTTCGTTGTCCCGCACCGCCCGCCACGACCGGCCGACCCGGCTGCGCACCGCCGCCTTGGCGACCACGAACGCGAGCACGGTCAGCAGCAGGAACAGGTACCAGAGCCGTTCCGCCTGCCGGATCGGCACGCCCATCAGTTCGATCTCCGGGCCGCCGTTGGTGAACGGGAAGCCGAACAGCGAGAACGGTTCGGGGGTGCGCCCGGTCGACGTTCCGCCGGTCAGCGTTTCGGCTGACTGTCCGAAGTAGAGCCCGAGGAACACCAGGGACAGCGACGCGACACCGAGGTAGATCCCGCGCAGTCGTCCGGAAACCGGCGCGAACGCCAGCCCCAGCAGCGCGGTGATGACCACCGCGCCGACCAGCGACAGACCGGGATCGAGGCCGAGCCCGAACATGCGCTCGTCGCCGGCCGGTCCGGAAAGGACGGTGTACCCGGTCGCGCCCGCCAGCAGGAAGAACGCGTGCGCCAGCGACAACTGCCCGGCCTGCCCGACCAGCAGGGTCAGCCCGATCGCGCCGACCCCGCCGATCATCATGTACTGCCCGGCCTTCAGCCAGGCGGCGTCGAGGTACAGCGGGATCGCCAGCAGGACGACGAGCAGCGCGACCCAGGCCAGCGCCTTGAGCAGCCGCCCTCGATCGCGTTTCGCGAGCAGTGCGGGTGGAGCCGCGGCAGGGGTTTTCACAGCGGTGTCAGACACGTGTGCTCTCCCTCGTCCCGAACAACCCCGACGGCCGCACCACCAGCACCACGAGCATCACCAGGAAGACAGCGCTCTTGGAGAAGTCGAACGACACGTACTGCGCCGAAAGCGCCTCGACCAGCCCGACGACCAGGCCGCCCACCACCGCGCCCGCCGTCGAGTCGAGCCCGCCGAGGATGGCCGCGGGGAACGCCGCGAGCGCGATGGAGTGCGTGCCGCGGGACAGTCCCGCCCCGGAGAAGTCCTGCGTGGCGATGAAGAGCACCGCGACACCGGCGAGCACCCCGGCGACCACCCACGCCGTCGCCGTCACCCGGGAACTGCGGATCCCCATCAGCGCGGCGGCCTCGCGGTTCTCGGCCTGGGCCCGCATCGCGACACCCCAGTTCGAGTACTTGAAGGCCAAGGTGAACGCGGTGATCAGCACGGCGGCGACCACCAGCGCCACCAGATGCGTGCGGAACAGGGTGATCCCGCCGATCTGGAACGGCTGCGCGTCCCAGGCGTCGCCGAGGAACGGCAGCGTGACGCCAAGGCGTCGCACGATCTCCTCGGTGACGATCACGTCGACGCCGATGGTCAGCAACGCCAGGCTGTTCGCGTCCGCGTGCCGCGAGCGGGACAGCAGGAGCCGTTCCAGCAGGAGGGCGAGCAGACCGGCGGAGACGATGCCGACCAGTGAGGCACCCGCCCAGCCGAGCGATTCGCGGGTCACGACGACCAGGTAGCCGCCGAAGAGCACGAGGGAGCCGTGCGCGAAGTTGACCACTTCGGTGGCCTTGAAGATGATCACGAAACCCAGCGCCAGCAACGCGAACACCGCGCCCTTGCCGAGTCCGTTCACCACGAGTTGCAGGAAAGTGTTCACGCCGTGGCCTCCGTGCCGAGATATGCCCTGATCACGTCCGGATCCGACTGGACCTCGGCCGGGGTGCCGTCGGCGATGCGCCTGCCGAAGTCCAGGACGGTGACCCGGTCCGCGATGCCCATCACCAGCCCCATGTCGTGTTCCACCAGCAGGATCGAGATGCCGAGTTCGTCACGGACGTCGCGGATCGTCCCGGCCAGTTCGGCGGTCTCGGTCGCGTTCATGCCCGCCGCGGGTTCGTCGAGCAGGAGCAGGACGGGTTCGACGGCGAGCGCGCGGGCGAGGTCGACGCGTTTCACCGCGCCGTAGGGCAGCGCGCCGACCGGGAGATCCACCAACGCGCCGATGCCGAGGAAGTCGCAGATCTCCTTGACCCGCGCGGAATGCCGCCGTTCGGCGCGGACCGTCCACGGCAGCCGGAGCCCGCAGGCGAGGAAGCCGCCCTTGGTCAGCGCGTGCCGTCCGAGCATGACGTTGTCGAGCACGGTGGAGCCGGGGGAGAGGGCGGCGTTCTGGAACGACCGGCCGACCCCGAGGCCGGCGAGCCGGTGCGGCGGGAGTCCGGAAAGGACGGTGTCGCCGAGCCGGACACTGCCGGAATTCGCCCGGTAGAGTCCGCTGACCACGTTGAAACAGCTGGACTTCCCGGCGCCGTTCGGGCCGATGAGCGCGTGCAGCGAACCGGAGCCGACGATGAACGAGACGTCGTCCAGCGCGGTGATCCCGCCGAAGCGCAGGGTCACGTTCTCGACGTGCAACTCGGGCGGCGTCATCCGGCCCACCTCGTCAGGCTCCGGCCCGCGCGCTGCTTGCGGGCGTCGGCGGCTTCGGCCTCGGCGGTGGCCTGCGATTCGGCGTGACCGCCGAGGTAGAGCCGCTGGACCTCCTCGCTCGCCGCGAGTTCGGCCGTCGTCCCCGCCAGCGCGACCCGGCCCACTTCCAGGACGATCGCGTGGTCGGCGACGCGCAACGCCATCACGGCGTTCTGCTCGACCAGCACCACGGCGGTGCCCTGGTCGTGGATCTCGCGGATGATGTCGCCGATCTGCTCGACGATCTTCGGCGCGAGACCGAGCGAAGGTTCGTCGAGCAGCAGCAGCCGCGGGCCGGACATCAGCGCGCGGCCGATCGCGAGCATCTGCTGCTCGCCGCCGGAAAGCAGGCCCGCGCGTTGTCTGGCCCGCTCGGACAAGACCGGGAAGAGCTCGTCGACGCGTTTCCTCGCGGCGGCGCGCTGTTCCGGGGAGCGGGCGCCGATCCCGCCCGCGCGCAGGTTCTCCTCGACCGTCATCCGCGCGAACACCTGGCGGCCTTCGGGGACGCCGACCACGCCGAGGCCGACGATGCGGGCAGGGTCGAGTTTGGACAGTGGTTTGCCGTCGTAGCGCACCTCGCCCGCGGAAATCGAGCCCCGGTGCATCCGCAGCGTGCCGGACACGGTGCGGAGCAGCGTCGACTTCCCGGCCCCGTTGCTGCCGAGCACCGCCAGCACCCCATCGGGCGAAACATCGAGGTCGACCCCGTGCAGTGCGGCCACCGATCGGCCGTACCGCACCTGAAGATCACGGACACTGAGCAAGCCGCCTCCTCCGTTCGTGTGACGCGAGTCACGATCGGTGGCGGTCATCCTGCGTGGGCACCCTCCGCCGCGTTACCCCCACCTGGAGACTGTGTTGAATTGTCACGCGCTGACGGAAACATTTCGCAGGGCGTGGGATTTGTTGGAAACTCACGTCCTCGAAGGAGGCGCCCTACAAAATGTTTCCGTGGCCTCCGGCCAAAAGAGGCGCGCGACGGTGAAGTCTCCGTCGGGCGCGGGGCGCCCTTGGGGAGACCGTCGTGGTCGCGTTCGCCTGACGCAAGTAGATGACGAATTGCGGGGGTCAGAGGAGGCCGGCCTCGGAGGCCTTGCCGATGGCCTCGACGCGGTTCCGGGCGCCGAGTTTGTGCAAAGCGGACTGCAGGTACGTCTTCACGGTGTTCCGCGCCAGGCCGGTCGATTCCGCGATCTCCGGATTCGTCTGTCCCTGCGCGGCCAGCCTCAGGACCTCGTACTCGCGCCGCGTCAGGCCGCTGCGGGCCAGCGCGTCCGACCGCTGGCCGTCGTCGGGGAAGATGCGCGGATCGACCACGCGTTCGCCCTTGAGCACCTGCCGCAACGCCGCCACCAGATCCGTCCCGGCGACGTCCTTGAGCAGGCAGCCGTGCGCCCCGGCGTCCAGCGCGGCCCGGACACCCTGATGGTCGCCGTGCGCGGTGAACACCACGATCCGCCCCGCCGGGTGCACGCGCCGGAGTTCGGCGATGACCTCGGGCGCGAGCATGTCCGGCAACCGCAGGTCGAGCAGGATCAGCGCCGGCTTCAGCTCACCCGCCCGCCGCACCGCGGTTCGGCCGGTCTCGGCCGAACCGACCACGGTCATCGCCGGGTCGTAGCGCAGCAGCAGGCTCACCCCGTCGCGGACCACCGGATGGTCGTCCACGACGAGCACCGTCACCGGCGACGGCACGGTTCCGGCACCCATGCGCGCAGCGTGCACCCGTCGTCCTCGTCGCGGACCAGGCTGACCCGGCCGCCGAGCCGCGCGGCGCGTTCGGCCAGCGCGCGCAGCCCCATCCCGGTGCCCGGTTCGGGTTCCTCGGCCTCGTCGGTGCGATGACCGGTCCCGTCGTCGGCGACGACCACCTGCACGCCGTCGTCGCTGGGCAGCAGGCTGACCACGACGGACAGCGCGTCGGCGTGTTTCTCCACGTTGAGCAGGCCCTCCCGGACGGCCGCCACCAGCAGGCCGGTGCGTTCGGCGTCGAGCCGCGGCACCGGGGCGAGCTGGACGAACCGCGCCGGGACGCCGCAGCGGGCCTGGAACGAGCGGCAGTGCTCGGCCAGTTCCACCGGCAGCGCGCGTTCCGGACTCGACTCCGACAACGCCAGCAGCGACTCGCGCAGCGCCCTCGACGCGGCCGAGACGTCGCCTTCCAGCCGTCGCAGCCGCGATTCGAGCGCCGGGTTGTCGCTGATGTCCTCGTGCAGGTTCCGGACCTGGACGCCGATGGAGAACAGCAGCGCGCCGACCGAATCGTGCAGCGCGCTCTGCATCCGGAGCCGCTCGGCGGACAGCGCCGTTTCGCGGTCGGCCTCGGCGACCGACGCCAGTTTCAACGCCCGGCCGGCCTCACTGGCGATGTCCTCGAGCGACTTGACCGCGTCGTCGCCGAAGTCGCGGCGCTCGCGCATGGCGGCGTACGCGATGGCGACGGTCTCGTTTCCGTTGACGATCGGGACGGCGATCATCGCGGCGAGCCCCTCGCCGCGCACCTGCGCGTCGAACTGGTGGGTGATGCTCGGCGAGTTGACGTAGTCGTTGACCCGCACCGGCTTGCCCAGCGCGAGCACGCGCCCGCCGATGCCCTGGCCGATCGGCACGGCGAGGTCCTGCAGCGCGTCCGTGCGGGTGCCCGACATCCAGCGGATCACCGCCTGTTCGGGCCCGGTCAGCTCGGCGACGAAGCCGGAATGGGTGCCGATCGTCTCGCGGATCAGCCGCGCGGTGCCGTTGAGCGCCGCGACCCGGTCGAGGGTGGCGAGCAGCTCTTCGCGCTCGCGAAGAAGCCCGCCGAGCACCGCGCTGTGCTCGGCGGCGAGGTCTTCAGCGGCGTGCCGTCTCGCCGTCACGCGCTCACGATCGCATATCGGACGTGGTTTCCGACACACCCGTCCGGAGAGGTTCGCCGATGCGTTCTCGCCCGCGGTTGTCTTGAATGGACCCGTGGAGATCCTGGCCGACGCCGCGACACTGGCGCTGTACACGACCGATGCCTCCAACTACCGGCACGTGCCGAAGGGTGTGGTGCTGCCGAGGAGCGCCGACGAGGTGATCGCGGCCGTCGCCGCCTGCCGTGCGGCCGGGCTGCCGGTGATCGCCCGCGGCGGCGGCACCAGCGTCGCGGGCAACTCGTGCGGGCCGGGCGTCGTGATCGACACCTCGCGTCACCTCGGCGGCGTCCTCGACCTCGATCCAGGTGCGCGCACGGCGAGGGTCGCCCCGGGAACCGTCCTCGACGACCTCCAGCGCCTCGCCGCGCCGCACGGTCTCCGGTTCGGGCCCGATCCGTCGACGCATTCGCGGTGCACGATCGGCGGGATGATCGGCAACAACGCCTGCGGCTCGCATTCGGTCGCTTATGGCCGCACGGTCGACGTCGTCCGCGAGCTCGACGTGCTGCTCTACGACGGCACCCGGCTGACCGTCGGCCCGACCTCGCCGTCCGAAGTGGACGCGCGGGCGGCCGAGCCCGGCACGGAAGGCCGGGTCTTCTCGGAGTTACGCGCGCTCGTCCGGGACAACCTGGCGTTGCTGCGCACCGAACTGTCCACCTTCAGCAGGCGGGTGTCCGGGTACGGGCTGGAACACCTGTTGCCGGAGAACGGTTTCGACGTCGCCAAGGCGCTCGTCGGCAGCGAAGGCACCTGCGTCACCGTGCTGGAGGCGACGGTTTCCCTCGCCGAGGTCCCGAAACGCAAGGTGCTCGCGGTGCTCGGTTTCGAGTCCGACATCGCCGCGGCCGACGCCGTCCCGGCGATCCTGCCGTGGTCGCCGTTGACCGTGGAGGGCGTCGACGCGGACCTCGTCGCGCTGCTGGAACCGGGCCGCGCCGACGGGCTTCCGCCGGGCGGTGCGTGGCTGTTCGTCGAGATGGCCGATCCGGAAAAGGCGCGTGGGCTGATCAACGAACTTCGCGGCGCGTTGACCGGTTCCGCGCTGCTGGACGACGCGGCCGCGCAAAAGCGGCTGTGGCGGATCCGGGAGGAAGGTGCCGGTCTCGCGACGCGGCTGGCCGGGGGTGAGGAAGCCTGGCCCGGCTGGGAGGACGCGGCCGTCCCGCCCGAGCGTTTGGGCGCCTACCTGCGGGAGTTCAAGCAACTCATGCGCGAGCACGGCCGCAAGAGCGTCGTCTACGGCCACTACGGCGAGGGCTGCCTGCACCTGCGACTGGACTTCGATCTGCTGTCCCCGCGAGGGATCGCCGGATTCCGGTCGTTCCTCGAAGAGGCGGCCGACCTGGTCGCCGCGCACGGCGGCTCGCTGTCCGGGGAACACGGTGACGGGCAGGCCCGCTCGGAACTGCTCTCCCGCATGTACAGCCCCGAGATGCTCGCGCTTTTCGCGCGGTTCAAGGGGATCTTCGATCCGGCGGGCAGGATGAACCCGGGCATCCTGGTGAATCCCAGGCCGGTCGACGCCGATCTCCGCGTGCGGCGCGCGCCACTGGACCTCGAAGACGTCACGGCGCTCGCGTACCCGGAGGACCGGGGGAGCTTCGGGCAGGCCATGCGGCGCTGCGTCGGCGTCGGGAAATGCCGCAACACCACCGGAGCGGGCGTGATGTGCCCGAGCTACCGCGCCACACGCGAGGAGAAGCATTCGACGCGGGGCCGCGCGCATCTGCTCGCCGAGATGGTGAACGGCGAACTGATCACCGACGGCTGGCGTTCGGAGGAGGTCGCGGAGGCGCTGGATCTCTGCCTGTCCTGCAAGGGGTGTCTGTCCGATTGCCCGGTCGACGTCGACATGGCGACGTACAAGGCGGAATTCCTGCACCAGCACCACAAGGGGCGGCTGCGCCCGGCGTCGCACTACTCGATGGGCTGGCTGCCGGTGTGGCTGCGCGCGGCCTCGCTGGCGCCACGGGTGGCGAACACGATGTCGCGCCGGTTCTCCGGGCTGCTGAAGAAGTTCGGCGGGATCGCGCCGGAACGGGACCTGCCGACCTTCGCCCAGACGCCGTTCACGCGACGTCGCGCCGATCTCAAGCGCTGGGCGACCGGCTCCCGGCCCGTGGTGCTGTGGCCCGACTCCTTCAACAACTACCTCACCCCGGACGTCCTCGACGCCGCGGCCGAGGTGCTCACCGCGGCGGGCTACGACGTCGTCCTGCCCGACCGCGGTGTCTGCTGCGGCCTCACCTGGGTGTCCACCGGACAGCTCGACGTGGCGAAGAAAGTGTTGCGCCGCACGCTTTCCGTGCTCGAACCGTACCTGCGGTCGGGGTACCTGGTCGCCGGCCTGGAGCCGAGTTGCACGGCGCTGTTCCGCGGTGACCTCCCGGCTCTCGTGCCCGGCGACCCGGTGGCGAAACTGCTGGCCGAACAGACCAGGACGTTCGCCGAACTCGTCGAGGACTCGCCGCTCGAATTCCGGTCACTCGACGTCGAAGCGCTCAGCCAGGTGCACTGCCATCAGCACGCCGTGCTCGGTTTCGACGCCGACGAGGCCGCGATGCGCGCCGCCGGTATCCACAATTCCACAATGGACTCCGGTTGCTGTGGACTGGCGGGCAACTTCGGCTTCGAACGCGGGCACTACGACGTTTCCGTCGCCTGCGCCGAAGACCGCATGCTGCCCGCGATCCGCGCCGCGGCCGAGGGCACCGAGGTGGTCGCGGACGGGTTCAGCTGCCGGACGCAGATCGAGCAACTCGACGGGCGGCGGGCGCTGCACCTGGCGGAGCTGCTGAGGCGTGCGTTGCCCTAGACGTCTCGTGAGTGGCGATTCGGGTTCTGGCGAGCCACCTCTTAGGTACCTACTGCGTGGCCTGCGGCGCTTCTTGCATGATGCCAGTACATGAAGGACCCCTTCCTCGCGGCTAGTGTCCCGAGTCGGAAGTTCGTGTGGTAATTCGGCGTGGTGCCGGAGGATCTTGTTGTTGCTTCGCGCGGTGAAGATGTTGTCGCCTGAGGCCGTGAGCATTCCGCTGACTTCATGGTGTCGGGTCGCGGGGGTTCGCTCGCGGGCCGTGGGGTGACCGTGTCGCGAAAGCCACTTTCGCGACCCCAGGCCGCCCGGCACATGGTGTTTGGGCCCCCCCCAAGGCCCCCCCCGGCCCCGGGCG